>JAUYSA010000413.1 GCA_030696545.1 Hyphomonadaceae bacterium | reverse complement strand
GCGACGGCGTCGACCAGCTTGCCGACATGCTGGCCTCGCGTATGCCAGAAGGACCGTACCTGTTTCCCGAAGACCAATCAGCCGATATCCCGGTGCGGATGCTCGCTGCTGAAGTGACGCGCGAGAAGCTGATGCTTCGCCTTCACCAGGAGATCCCGTACCAGCTGACAGTCGAAACCGAGACGTGGGAGCCCCACGAAAACGGCGCCGTGAAAGTCGACCAGTTGATCCACGTCTCCCGCGAGGGCCACCGCAGCATCGTGCTTGGCAAGAACGGACAGACGATCAAGGAGATCGGCATGGCTTCCCGCAAGGAGCTGTCCGATATCCTCGGCCGGCCCGTGCATCTGTTCCTGCGCGTGAAAGTCTCCGAACGCTGGCAGGATAATCGCGAGCGCTATTCCGCGATCGGCCTCGAGTTCGACGTCTAACCAATCGTTACCGATCAGGTTGAAATTGCTCCAGCAATGCTGAACGGACCTTAGCAGGTTCGCGCTAAACCCATGTTTGTCATACGAGGCAGACCATGACTCGCATTGCGAGCAAACCGGGTGGAACGCGTGTAACCGAACTGCGTGCAGGTTTGCGCGCTGCGGCAGACAAGCCCCGTTTCGAGAAGGCGCCGCCCAAAGCTAAAAAAATCAAAGCTCAGCGCGAGACTATCGATGAGCGAGCAGAAAAAGCAGAACGCCAGGCTCTGTTGCAGCACACCACCTCACTGCTGAACGGAGGAAAGTCGAGCAGGCACTACGTTCGTGTCGGCGAGCGCGCGCAGCGAAAAGGCACGATCCTCGGCCTGGTATTGCAACTCGCTATCGTCGTCGTCGCAGCAGGCGGCATCGCCTACGCGCTCGACCCCACCATTCTGCCGGCGGAGTGGAGCGATCAGGCGCACGGTCTCTACAAGACGCACATCGAGCCACACGTGCAGACCGTCACGACCGCAATTGGAATTTAGGCTGGCTTCGTCAGCACGAACTGGCCAACGTCGATCCGGCCAGTGTTGAAGCCCGCCTGGCAATAGGCCAGATAATACAGCCACAGCCGCCTGAACTCATCGTCGAACTTGCCGCCACGGATATTGTCCCACTCGATATCAAACCGCCTGGACCATTCGTTCAACGTACGGGCGTATGATTTCCCGAACATCTGATCGACCGAGAAGTCCATTCCCGCCCGCTCCACTTCGCCCTGCAGCTTCTCGACAGAAGGCAGCATGCCGCCCGGGAAGATGTAGTGCTGGATGAAATCAGCCCGGCTCAGATAGTCGTCGAAATACTTGTCGTCGATCGTGATGATCTGCAGGGCGGCCCGTCCACCAGGCTTGAGCACCTCCGCGATCTTGCTGAAATAGCCGGGCCAGTAGGCCATCCCCACGGCTTCGAACATTTCGATCGAGGCGACCGCATCATACTGCCCGGTCACGTCGCGATAATCGCGCATGAGTATCTCGACCTGACCAGAAAGCCCGGCATCCGCGATACGTTTTACGGCATAGGCGTGCTGCGCGTCAGAGATGGTGATCGACGTTACACGCGCGCCGAACTCTTTGGCCGCCACTTCTGCGAAGCCACCCCAGCCCGAGCCAATTTCGAGCACATGGTCGCCCGGCTTTAGCTGAAGGTTGCGCGCAATCGAACGGTACTTCGCCAGCTGCGCATCCTGCATGGATTGGTCCGGCGACGAGAATATCGCCGACGAGTACGTCATCGTCGGATCAAGCCAGCGCGCATAGAAATCATTGCCCAGATCGTAGTGCGCCAGGATATTCCGCTTGGAACCTTTCTTGGTGTTCTTGCGAAGCTTCTTGCGAATGTTCGTGAAGAACCGCGCGATGGCATTGCCGATGGTCAGCTTGCCGGCGTCTTCCCAGTTCGCGTTGAAATATTCGAGCAGCTTGGGAAGGTCAGGAGAATCGACCTTTCCATCCATGAACACTTCCGCAAACCCGATGTCGCCACGCGCCATGACATGCCGCGCGAACTTGGGGTCATGCACGGTCAGCTCGGCAGCCGGTCCGGGCTCCTTGCCCGTAAAGCGAAGCGTCCGCCCATCCGGCAGCGTCACATCCAGCTGGCCGCGCGGCATGCGGCTAAGGATCATCGCCGTGAGCGTGAGACTTGCCGGCAGCTTGTCGAGCTTATGCAGATCGGCTGGGCCGCCAATATCGAGAACCATACGTTCCATGCGTGTCATGCGCGTTTCCTCAGATCTTCAGAGGCGCCGGCGGACGTCCGCTCGGGGCGGGTCACGGTGGTCCGCTTCTCACGTTGCTCCGGTTTGTCGCGATACCCGGCGCCTTTCAGCCAAAGGTGGAACGCCTGCCAGTGGATGGCGACCATTACACCTACGCCTGATATGGGCATTCTGATCAGCCATTTCAAAATGGCGGGCGTCGTAATGGCAGCCGGCCTGACAGACAGACTTGCCGTATGCTGACGCCCCTCAGTGCTGATGTTCTCAACCACCAGCGACATGCCGCTATCGCCCGGTTTCAGGGTAAACCTGTAATCTCCGTTGACGTCGAAGAACGGTGAAACATGAAACGCCTTCTCCGCCTTGTCGCGAACGTCAGGCACCTTGAATGCACTGACATACGCGTGCGCTTCGCCGAACGTGTTGTGAACCTCGTAGATCACCCCGCGCATGTCGCCGCCCGGGCCGTGTCCGAACCAGAGGGAAATGGGCGAAAACCCGTATCCCAGCACGCGAGGGAAAGTGATCAACCGGATCCTGCCGCCTTCGAGGTCTATGCCTGCCTCGGCAAACCTGCCTTCGGCCCACGCACGCAGAGGAACGGCTTTATCGCGCGCGCCAACATCCGCTTCCTGAAACGCAATCGCATTGCCGCGTCCCACGGAGAACAGTTTCGATAGTCTGTCCGCCTGGCCAAGCCGATCAATGTCGACTTCGAGCATCGCGATACGGTGTTTGAACGAACGCCGGAAGGGCTTCTCGCGTACATGCGAAGTGGTCCCAAACCAGAGACGGGCAGGGGCAATCACTGCGCCACCGCGGCGGTCGCTGTGTGGATGAAGTTCTGCGAATGCGCCAATGTGTGCTTCTGCGTCGTGGTCGCTTCCCACGGCACCTGTCCGCCGAGCGCGAACGCCGCTTCAAGCCCGGTACGAAGCCCGGCCTCGTGAAAACCATCGCCGAGCCATGAGCCGGCGAAGAAAAGTCCATCACGTCCCTGTATGCGCTGGACCGAACGGCGCGCGGCAGCCGACGGTCCGTCATACATCGGATGATCGAACTCATAGACGCCAAAGGTCTTGTCCGCAGCGGGCTCGTGGACAGGGTTCAACGTCACGAACACCGGCCGCGAACTCGGCAGCTTCTGCAGGCGATTCATCCAGTAGGAGACGCACACGCTATCATCAGGCCCTTTAAGGACGTTCCACGAGCCCCATGCCATCCGGCGCTTCGGCATCAGGCTCTTGTCGTGGTGAAGATAGGCCGTGTTCTTTGAAAATCTCACTGAGCCAAGAGCCAGACGCTGTTCATCGTAGCTTTCATCCAGCATCCGGCGGGATTCGTCCGCGTGGCATGACAGGATGACGGCGTCGAACATTTGCGGCTGCCGGTCTAGCTCAATGATCTGAACCTTGCCCGGACCAGCAGGCCGGATCGTCTCGATCTGCGCAGCCGGCCGCAGCGACGGCTGCAGCTCCGCGAGCAACTTGTCGACATAGCTGCGGCTACCGCCCGCCACGGTCCGCCACATGGGGCGAACCAGATGCATCAGCCGGTGATTATCGAAGAACTGCAGAAATGCTTGCGCCGGATAATCCAGCATCAGCTTTTCGGGCGTCGACCAGATCGCCGCGCTCATAGGCAGCAGATAGGCCGTCCTGAACCGCTCCGAATACCCATGGCTGTCGAGCCAGTCGGCCAGCGATACATCCTGCAGCTTGCCAGCGGCCAGCTCGGCCCTACCCACATTGTTGAAGTCGATGATCTCGCCCAGCAGTCCTCTGAACCGCTTGTCCAGCGCGTTGCGCTTCCAGGCGAACAGGCCCCACGGGTCCGAGCTCCACTCATATCCATTCGGATCGGACACGGCGAAGCTCATGTCGGTCCAGATTGTCTTCACGTCGAGGTGCTGCAGCAGCTTGGTGAAGTTCGGATAGTTAGGCCGATTGAAGCAGATGAAGCCGATATCAACCGGCATCTGTTGACCCGTGTGGTCGATATCAACAGTCCAGGCGTGTCCGCCAAAGCGCGGCGCCTTGTCATAGACGACAATGTCAGCGTTCTCGCGCAACGCCCACGCAGCTCCAAGGCCGGCAACGCCCGCACCCACGACCGCAATACGCTTCCGGCGAGCTGTCATGCGGACGTTTCCTGAGTGGAAGACTTGTAGGCGGCCAGCGCACGCTTGCGCGCGAAATCATGATCGATGATCGGCTTGGGATACGTCTCACCAAGCACGACCTTGGCTTCGGCCAGCACGTTGGCCGGCGCATCCCATGGCGCGTGTATCCACTTTGCGGGAAGCTTCGAAAGCTCCGGAACCCATTCGCTGACATACGCGCCATTGGGATCGAACTTCTCGCCTTGCAGCATCGGGTTGAAAACGCGGAAGTAGGGTGCCGCGTCTGCGCCCGTTCCCGCAGTCCACTGCCAGCCATTGGCATTGTTTGCCTCGTCCGCATCGACCAGCGTGTCCCAGAACCATTCCTCTCCCTTGCGCCAGTGGACAAGCAAGTCCTTCGCGAAGAACGACGCAACGATCATGCGCACGCGGTTGTGCATGAACCCGGTGGTCCAGAGCTGGCGCATTCCAGCATCGACAATCGGATAGCCCGTCTGGCCGTGCCGCCATGCTTCAAGTTCGGCCTTGGATCCGGTACGCCAATCGACATCCTCGAACTGGCGCCGCCAACTGAGATGGCCCATTTGCGGATCGTGATAGAGCAGGTGATGTGAGAAGTCGCGCCATGCGACCTCGGACAGAAACTTCTGGATATCACGCGCCGGCGCTTCGCCGGCCTCCTGCGCATGGGAGGCCGCACGCCAGATCTGGTGCGGGCTGATCTCGCCAAATCGCAGGTGAGGGGAAAGGCGCGACGTGCGATCTTCGTCCGGTCGGTCGCGTCCTTCAGCGTAGCCGGTTATCGTCTCCTTCAGAAACTCCCGCAGCCGCTTTCGCGCGCCGAGTTCACCAGGCGTCCACACCCTCGCCATACCAACAGACCAATCCGGCTTGGAAGGGTGAAGCTCCCAGTCAGCGATATCCTCGGACTTCAGCTTCCCGAATGATTTGAACTCGCGTGGTTCTGGCGCCGCCTCAGGAATAACGAGGCTTGCCTGCAGCGCTTTCCAGAAGGGCGTGAAGACCTTGTAGTCTCCGCCGGCGCCCGTCTTCATCGCAAAGGGTTCGACCAGCAGTGCGCCGTTGAAGCTCTCCGCTTCAACGCCATTCGCTTTCAGAGCCTTCTTGATGCGCTCGTCGATCTTGCGCGCCGGGCCATAGCGGCGGTTCCAGTAAACGGCTCTCGCGTTGGTTTCGTTGACCAGCTCCGCCAGCACAGTTTCCGCGCGGCCTTTGCGAAGGATCAGCTTGCCGCCCTTCGCGGCGATCCGCTCGTCAAGCGCCCGAAGCGACTTGTCCAGCCACCATTTGGAAGCCCCGCCAAGCGGGCGGCTTTCCTTGCTGTCCTCGTCGAGCACGTAGAGCAGGATAATGGGCGTGCCCATGGCAAGAGCTGCCGCCAGCCCCGGGTTATCCGCGAGCCGCAGGTCGTCGCGAAACCAGAAGATGACGGGCCGGTCTGACAAGGCTGCTCATGCGTTTCGGTGACGTTTCGAGCTTATCTACGTGTCAGGGGCCAATATGGATCAGATAACCTCTCCGGAGGCCTTCGCCCGGGCATAAGCCTGAGTTCCCGCCGTGACGACCTGGTCCGTCGGGAGAATCGCCTCCGGCAGGTGGCTGATGCCATCCGCCAGCCGCTGATAGAGTGGGGCGAAATCCTGGTCGAGCGTGGCGCGGATCAGGTCCTCATAGGACCGGATGACGAAATAGCTCTGCTGGTAGTCGTCGATCCGGTACTCGGTCCGCATCACGCGTTCGAGGTCGAACCGAAGCCGGTTGGGAGAGGGGGCATCCAGCGCGAAGATCGACTCGTCCTTCGACGACGATATCCCCGCTCCGTATATGCGCAGCCCCTTCGCCGTCTCGATCAGCCCGAACTCGACGGTGTACCAGTAAAGCGCGGCGAGGTTCTTCAGCTTACCGAACTGCAGCGCCCGCAGCCCGCCCTTGCCATAGGCCTCCATATAGTCCGCAAACACCGGATTGGTCAGCAACGGGACGTGGCCAAACACATCATGAAAGATGTCCGGCTCCTGAAGATAGTCGAGCTGGTGACGGCCACGGATGAACTGCCCCGCCGGGAAGCGCCGGTTCGCAAGGTGGTTGAAGAACACCTCGTCGGGCACAAGCCCCGGCACGGCAACGACCGTGAACCCTGTCCGCGCCTTCAGCTCTTCATTGATCACCGCGAAATCCGGTATGCCGCCGCGATTGAGGTTCAGCGCCTCATGACCCCTTAGCAAAGCCTCATCGGCCCGGTCCGCGAGAATTGTGCGCTGACGCCTGTAGAGAAAATCCCACACAGCATGGTCGTCGGCTGTATAGCCGACCCAGTTCTGGTCGATGACATAGTCATCGTCCCGTACGACAGCGTGCGTGCTCATGCCTTGAATGTAGGACGCGCCTAGTGCGCCGTCGACGTCCGGATTTTGTACATGCCGTGATCGTCGATCTCGAACATCTCGGGCACCTGCGGGTGGTTCACAGGCTCCGGCGCATCATCCGGCAGCAGGTTCTGTTCGGAGACGTACGCTACGTAATAGCTCGAATCGATCTCAGCGAGCAGGTG
>JAUYSA010000335.1 GCA_030696545.1 Hyphomonadaceae bacterium | reverse complement strand
CTGGTGCGCAAGGGCCGCAAGAGCAAGCCCAACAAGAACAAGACGCTTGCGCTCAAGGGCTCGCCCCAGCGTCGCGGCGTCTGTACCCGCGTGTACACCACGACCCCGAAGAAGCCGAACTCGGCGCTCCGGAAAGTCGCCAAGGTGCGTCTCACCACGCAGCACGAGGCCGTCTGCTACATTCCGGGCGAAGGCCACAACCTTCAGGAACACTCGGTTGTTCTGATCCGCGGCGGCCGCGTGAAAGACTTGCCGGGCGTGCGTTACCACATTCTCCGCGGCGTGCTGGATACCCAGGGCGTCAAAGATCGCAAGAAGCGCCGTTCGCACTACGGCGTTAAGCGTCCGAAATAAGCTGAACAGAGCAAGACATGTCCCGTCGTCACCGCGCAGAAAAACGCCAAGTCCTTCCCGACGCCCAGTATGGCGATCAGGTCATCACCCGGTTCATGAACCAGGTCATGTATCAGGGCAAAAAGTCCGCCGCCGAGCAGATCGTGTACGGCGCCCTGGAAACCGTGGCCGCGAAGTCCAAGCGTCCGGCTCCGGAGATTTTCCACGAAGCACTGACCAACGTCGCTCCTTCGGTTGAGGTCCGTTCGCGCCGCGTCGGCGGCGCCACCTACCAGGTTCCGGTCGAAGTTCGTCCCGAGCGCCGTCAGGCTCTCGCGATCCGCTGGCTGATCGAATACGCCCGCGCCCGTTCGGAAAACACGATGCAGGAGCGTCTCGCTGCCGAGATGCTTGATGCCTCGCACGGCCGTGGTTCGGCGGTGAAGAAGCGTGAAGACACGCACCGGATGGCGGAAGCCAACCGCGCCTTCTCGCACTACCGCTGGTAATCCGGCGGTTCGCCGCAATACGAATTCAGAGGGCTCCCCATGCCTCGCACACACAAGCTCGAAGACTACCGTAACTTCGGGATCATGGCGCACATCGACGCCGGCAAGACCACGACGACCGAGCGCGTGCTGTTCTATTCCGGCAAGTCGCACAAGATCGGCGAAGTCCACGATGGCGCGGCCACGATGGATTGGATGGAGCAAGAACAAGAGCGCGGCATCACCATCACGTCGGCCGCAACGACCTGCTTCTGGCAGGACAAGCGCCTGAACATCATCGACACGCCCGGACACGTCGACTTCACGATCGAAGTCGAGCGCTCGCTTCGCGTGCTCGACGGCGCCGTTGCGGTGCTCGACGGCAACCAGGGCGTTGAGCCGCAGACGGAGACCGTCTGGCGTCAGGCCGACAAGTACAACGTTCCGCGGATCGTGTTCGCGAACAAGATGGATAAGATCGGCGCGGACTTCTACAACTGCGTCAACGATCTGGTTAAGCGTCTCGGCGTGAAGCCGGTGCCGCTGCAGCTTCCGATCGGCATCGAGCACACTTTCAAGGGCGTCGTCGACCTGGTCGAGATGCGCGGCATCGTGTGGCACGATGAGTCGCTCGGCGCGAAATATGATGTCGTTGAAATTCCGGAAGACATGCTCGAGCAGGCGCAGGAATACCGCGCCAAGCTGATCGAAGCCGTCGCCGAACTCGATGACGACGTCATGGCCGCTTTCTTCGATGGCAAAGAGCCGGACGTGGCGACCATCAAGCGCCTGATCCGCAAGGCCGTGCTGACTGGCGCGTTCTATCCGGTGCTGTGCGGCTCGGCCTTCAAGAACAAGGGCGTGCAGCCCCTGCTCGACGCCGTTGTCGATTACCTGCCGTCGCCGCTCGACGTGCCCGCCGTCAAAGGCATTGATCCGAAGAACGACCAGGAAATCGAACGTCCGCAGACGGACGATGCTCCGCTGTCGATGCTCGCCTTCAAGATCATGGACGACCCGTTCGTCGGTTCCATCACGTTCTGCCGCATCTACTCGGGCACTCTGAACTCCGGCACCACGCTCCTCAACTCCACCAAGGACAAGAAAGAGCGTATCGGCCGCATGCTCGAAATGCACGCGAACGACCGCAAGGACATCAAGGAAGCGTTCGCCGGCGACATCGTCGCTGTGGCCGCTCTCAAGGAATCGACCACGGGCGACACGCTGTGCGACCCGGCTCACCCGGTCATCCTCGAGAAAATGGAATTCCCCGAGCCGGTCATCGAGATCGCGATCGAGCCGAAATCCAAAGCCGACCAGGAGAAGCTGGCGCTCGCGCTGCAACGTCTGGCCGCTGAAGATCCGTCCTTCCGCGTTTCGACCGACCACGAGTCGGGTCAGACCCGTCTCAAGGGCATGGGCGAACTTCACCTCGACATCAAAGTCGACATCCTGCGCCGTACCTACAAGGTCGATGCGAACATCGGCGCGCCGCAGGTGGCGTACCGTGAAACGCTCGGCCGCGCCGCTGACATCGACTACACGCACAAGAAGCAGTCAGGCGGCACGGGTCAGTACGCCCGTATCAAGCTGACATTCGAGCCGCTGCCCCCGGGCTCGGGCTTCGTCTTCGAGAGCGGCATCGTTGGCGGTTCTGTGCCGAAAGAATTCATTCCCGGCGTCGAGAAGGGCCTCAAGTCGGTTCTGAACTCGGGGCCGCTGGCTGGCTTCCCGGTTATCGACTTCAAGGTCACGCTGACGGATGGCGCCTACCACGACGTCGACTCCAGCGTGCTGGCCTTCGAGATTGCGGCACGTGCTGCATTCCGCGAAGTGTCGGACAAGCTCGGCATGAAACTGCTCGAGCCGATCATGAAGGTCGAAGTCGTTTCTCCGGAAGATTATGTCGGCACGGTCATCGGCGATCTGAACTCCCGCCGCGGCATGATCCTGGGTCAGGAAATGCGCGGCAACGCCACCGTCATCAACTCGATGGTGCCGCTTGCCAACATGTTCGGATACGTTAACAACCTGCGCTCCTCGACGCAGGGCAGG
>JAUYSA010000334.1 GCA_030696545.1 Hyphomonadaceae bacterium | reverse complement strand
TCAAGCGGCGCAACGCCATCGGCGTTCATGGCGCTCCACGCGTGGGTGGTCGCTAGCGCGGTAATGGCCAGAGCCGCCACGAGCAGGGCCCAGAGCCTCCAGCGCCCATCCTGTTCGCCGCGCACATGCACGCGCGTGGCCGATACCCGTTGCTGGGGCATCGCCAGTGGCGATTCTGGCGGCGTCTCCGGAGCGGGTCTGATGACCAGCGGCTGGGCGTCGAATTTTACTCTGGCGTCCATCGGAACAACCACGTTTCTGTTTGTTGAGAGTTGGAGTCGGCGAGGGCGGCGTGAAGTTCGATCACCGGCGAGGCGCCGGGCTCGAGGTCGAAGCTGAGAAGGACGCGGGTATCCGCGCCCGGAATGATCTGGATGTTGGATATGACGCCAGATGTGGCCCACACGTCGGGCCGCAGGTCCTTGGAGGCAAAGCCGGGCTGGCCGGCGAAATCGATCGTGATGCGCTGCAGGCGCGTGCCCTCGGGAGCGCGTTCGATCCGGGTCGACATGACCCGTGCGATGGCCGCTTGCGGCGGAGCATCCGTCCAGTGAAGGCGATAGGCGAGGCGCTGCACGGAGCCGGCGCGCCAGACATCCGTCGGGCGCCAGAAGGCGGCAACGTTGTCGGCGTATTCGCTGGCCGTCGGGATTTCGAGCAGGCGAACTTCGCCGGCGCCCCAATTGCCTACGGGCTCGATCCAGACGCTGGGACGGCGTTCGTACCGGGCTTCGCTGTCGGCATAGGTCGCCGCATCGCGATGGCGCTGTTCAAGACCGAAGCCCGCAATGCCGCCGCCAAAGGCCGACATCTGCACCTGGGAGGGATTGGCCAGAGGGCGCCAGATGTGCTCGCCGGATGATGACAGGATCGAAAGGCCGTCGCTGTCATGCACTTCAGCGCGCGCGTCCGACTTCATGTGCGGGTCAGTCTGGCCGCGCAGATACATGCTCGAAAGGGGAGCGACGCCAGCCTCGGAGATATCGACGCGCGGATGGATCTCAGCCGCAACATCGATGGTGGCGTCGCTTCCCGGCCGGAGCACGAAGCGATAGGCCGCCGCTGCGGCTGGCGAATCCGCCAACGCGATGAAAGTCAGGCTCTCATCCTCGGTCCCAGGATTGCTGGGTTCGATGATCCAGAAATCGGTAAAGCGGGGAAACTCCTCGCCGCCCGGCGATCCTGTCCCGATGGCCAGCGCACGAGCAGACACGCCATAAGTCTGGCCGTGGCCAACGGCGCGGAAATATGTGGCCCCCTGAAAGACCGCGAACTCGTAGCCGACGCCGGCCTGTCCTGGCTTGGTGATCGCGCGCCACCCGGAGGCGCCGAGTTGGGCGCGCTGCCCGTCGGTTGCCGACGGGAAGTCCACGAAATCAACGAACGCTGGCGACGCATGAAGTTGCACTTTGCCGGCGGCGTCGACGAAGTAGATTGCGACTTCGTTATTATAGAGCCCGCCACGAGGTAGCGGCAGCACGGCGAACGGGTTGCCCGTCTTGCCCCAAACCATTGTTTCCGGGCGGGGGCGAAGCTTGCGATATCCGTCGTAGTCGAGGCCGTCGAAAGCTTTCGGCAGGTCGGCTGCCGGTTGGACATAAGGCGTAGCTGCGAGATTTGCTGCGCGGCTTGAAGCTTGCTGAAACAGCTTATCGGCTGTGGCGGTCTTGCCGGGCGCAACTACTTCCTGAAATGCATGCGCCGGCCCTGCCGTGAGGCCAGCCGTAAGCGTTGCAAACACGAAGCCGGAGGCGATTGCCTTCCAGACCGAATACATCCGCGCACCCCTTCGCGCGTACCGGACCATCCGGTGGCGCTGACAAGGCTGCCCGTCAGTTGCGTTATTCCCAATCGCGCCGTCGTTGCCCCCACGGCGTCTATCTATTGCGGGTATCTAATATGCTTTGCGGAAAGCGCCTTAAGGACATTCAGAAAACAGCCCCTTCTTGCTGAGATTTAATCGGACAGGCCCTCTTGTGGTCTGGCCGCTGAGCGTTGGCGCCTCGCGATAAGGCGCAAAACAAAAAGGCCGGAGCGTTTGCTCCGGCCTTTCCGTTTTGTAATCGCGGTTGAGATCAGAGATCGATCTGGGCGTCTTCCGGGATGCCCAGCTTCAGGCCGCTTGCCTTCAGCTCGGCCGGGTCGAGCGCGCCAGAGCCGTCGACATCAAGCGCTTTGAAGCGCGGCTTCAGCGAAGCCATCATGCCCTTCAGTTCGTTCTCCTGAACCATCCCGTCATAGTTGTCGTCAATCATGCCGAACGACATCGACGCCATCAGCTGCGACTGCAGGTCGTTGCGGAGGTTGTCGACGGTCTCGTCAGCCCAACGGTAGTTGATGCGGAAGTACATCATCTCCTGGTGTGACTGCTCGCCCGTGCGGACGACGTCATTGTACGAGGCGATCGGCGAGCCGGCCGAGTCCTTGTTGGATGCGTTCAGCTTCTTGTTGTTCGTCGAGTTGTCGAACACCCAGGTCGCGATCAGCTTGGTGCCCTTTTTCACGAGGATCGGCTCCATCGGATCGTAATCGCGCTGCCAGTTGAAGTCGTACTTCGGCAGAGAGAGCATCATCTCCTCCTTGCCGTCCGCTTTCTGCTGCATCAGCTCCACATGGTAGCCGCGATAGTGCGAGTGCGGATACAGCGTGTAGATATACATGTCCGCCGGCACGACGATGTAGGCGACTTCCTTGTGGCGGGCTTCGCCGGCCGGGATCTGCAGGCCGAAGTCGAAGATGACGGTCGAGCGCTTGATGTATTTCGGCGGCGCTTTCAGCGTGTAGAACCCAACCTGCGTCTTGTCCGTCGATGCCTTGCCGGTCGTGGTGTAGTGCATCTGGAAGTTCAGCTTGCCGCCGCCCGGCACGGGCGCGCCCGCGTCCTTGGCGATAACCTGCGCTTCCGCGCCCGGCGTGTAGGATCCGACCGAACCGCCCGGGATTCTCGACTTGGGCAGTTTCGGGTCCGGCACGTGGTTCGACACGACGTGGTGCAGGACCGTGCGGTCGCCGGGTTTGATCGAAATCGCGCGCAGCCAGGTGTCCTCGGTGAACGGGTTGGGGACTTTCTGGTTCTGATACTCGACGATGCCAGCCG
>JAUYSA010000246.1 GCA_030696545.1 Hyphomonadaceae bacterium | reverse complement strand
TTCGTGTCGGCGGATATGGCTTTCCGGTGTCGGATGAAGGCAGCGGCGCGCATATCGGATTGAATGCGATACGCTACGCGCTGCGCACGCTGGATGGGCGCGCGAAGTCGACCGCTTTCGCGAATGAGATACTGGAGAGGTTTTCGTTCGATCCTGCGGTCGTGATCCGCTGGTCAGAAACGGCGAGCGCGACCGACTATGCCACCTTTGCCGCGATCGCCATCAAGCACGCGGCAGCGGGAGAACCTGCTGCGAGCAACCTGCTGCGGGATGCAGCGGCTCATATCGCGGGCCTTGTCGAAGCCGTACTTGGGCGCGGCGCGCCGCGCGTGGCGCTGGTTGGTGGACTGGTGGAGTTCCTCAAGCCTTACATCCCTGAGGCGACTGCCGCTCGCCTGACCGAGCCGCAAGCAGACGCCATGGCAGGCGGCATCCTGCTCGCGCGGCAAAGAAGAGAAAAGCCAGCGGGTTAACCGTACCGTCCGGGCGTGATCGTTTTTTGCGCGTGTGGCGCCGCATTCAGCTCAAAATGCTTCCAGCCACTCCCGTGCGCCAAAGTAGCTGACGACAAGCGCCTGAAAATCACGCTCTATATGCGCAGCGAGTGGGCGTTCTGGCAGGCAAAATGTCGATCAAGGCAAGCATCTATCATCTGACGCATTACAAGTATGACCGGCCGGTCGTGCTTGGGCCGCAGGTGATAAGGCTGCGCCCTGCTCCGCATTCGCGGACGCGGGTGATCTCGCATTCGCTGAAGGTTACGCCCGACAAGCATTTCGTGAACTACCAGCAGGACCTCTATGGCAACTGGCTGGCGCGGTATGTGTTTCCCGAGCCCGTGCTCGAGCTGAAGATCGAGGTCGATCTTGTCGCGGACATGACGGTGTACAATCCGTTCGACTTCTTCGTGGAGGAGACGGCGGAGACGTGGCCGTTCGAGTATCCGCCGGAGATTGCGGACGATCTTGCGATCTACCGCACGACCGAGCCTCTGGGGCCGCATCTCAAGAAATTCCTCGTGGGCATTCCGAAGGACAGGCTGCGGACGGTCGACTTCATCGTGATGCTGAACACTGCGGTGTCTAGGGCGGTGGACTATGTCATCCGGATGGAGCCAGGCGTGCAGACGCCGGAGGAAACGTTCGAGGCCGGCAAGGGGTCGTGCCGGGATTCGAGCTGGCTGCTGGTGCAGGCTGCGCGGCATCTGGGTTTGGCGGCGCGGTTCGTTTCCGGCTATCTCATCCAGCTGAAGCCGGACCTGATTGCGCTCGATGGGCCTGCGGGCACGAGCGTGGATTTCACCGACCTTCATGCGTGGTGCGAAGTCTATCTGCCGGGCGCGGGATGGGTTGGGCTTGATCCGACATCAGGGCTGCTGACGGGCGAGAGCCACATTCCGCTGTCGGCCACGCCGCACTATCGCAACGCCGCGCCGATCTCGGGCGGGCTAACGGGCAATCCCGAGGTCGAGTTCAACTTCGACATGAAGGTGACGCGCGTGGCGGAACATCCGCGCATCACCAAGCCTTTCTCGGATGAGAGCTGGGCGGCGCTGGATGCGCTGGGTGAGAAGGTGGATGCGGCGCTGAAGGCGGGCGATGTGCGCCTGACCATGGGCGGCGAGCCGACATTTGTTTCGATCGACGATTTCGAGGCGGACGAGTGGAACACGGGCGCTGATGGCCCGACCAAGCGGAAGCTGGCGGACAAGCTGATCCAGCGGCTGCGCGACCGCTTCGCGCCGGGCGGGTTCCTGCATTATGGACAGGGCAAATGGTATCCCGGTGAGACACTCCCGCGCTGGACGTTCTCGCTCTACTGGCGGCGGGACGGCAAACCGATCTGGAACGATCCGGAACTGGTCGCAGGCGAGAGCGGCGAAGCGGGCGCGACGAAGGTGGAAGCCGAGCAGCTGCTGCACGCGATCGCGGAAAATCTTGGCGTCGGCGAAGACATGGTGATCCCGGCCTATGAGGATCCGGCGAACTGGATCCTCAAGGAAGGCAACCTGCCGGAGAATGTTACCCCGGAAAACTCGAAGCTGAAGGATCCCGAGGAACGCAGTCGCATCGCCCGGGTGTTCGAGCGCGGACTGAACGAGCCGAGCGGCTTCGTTCTGCCCATCCAGCGCTGGCAGGCCAAGGCCGCAGGCAAGCCTGCGGGCAAGCGCAAGGCGGCGAAAGCCGTGGCGCCGACGCCGGGGAGGATCGCGACGGGACGCTGGAAATCGGAAAAATGGACGCTGCGGCGCGGGCACATGTACCTCGCCCCGGGAGACAGCCCGGTGGGATATCGCCTGCCGCTCGAGTCGCTGCCGTGGATTCCACCGGCGGTTTATCCGCATGTGATCCCGGCCGATCCGGCCGAGGAGCGCGGACCGCTGCCGGATTTCACGGCCACACCAGGCGCCGCGGCGCTTGAACAGGCGCGTGCGCGTTTCTCCGCTAGCGAGGGCAAGCAGCAGCAGATCAGCCAGGCGCCCGTGGCCGAGGTCACGGGGACGGTTCGCACGGCCATGACGGTAGAGGCACGCGACGGCCGACTGTGCGTGTTCATGCCGCCCGTGGAGCGCATCGAGGATTATCTGGAGCTGGTGGCGGCGGCGGAAGCCGCGGCGAAGACGGTGGGCCTGCCGGTTCATATCGAGGGCTACGCGCCGCCGCATGATCCCCGCATGAATGTAATGCGCGTGACGCCGGATCCGGGCGTCATCGAGGTCAACGTGCATCCAGCGACGAGCTGGCGGGAGTGCGTGGACATCACAACCACGCTGTATGATGAGGCACGGCAATGCCGGCTCGGCTGCGACAAGTTCATGATCGACGGGCGGCACACAGGTACGGGCGGCGGGAACCATGTGGTTGTCGGCGGATCGACGCCGAATGACTCGCCGTTCCTGCGGCGGCCAGACGTGCTGAAGAGCCTCTTGCTGCTGTGGCAGAAGCGGCCGTCTCTTTCCTATCTGTTCTCCGGCATGTTCATCGGACCAACGAGCCAGGCGCCACGTATCGACGAAGCGCGGCATGACTCGCTTTATGAGCTTGAGATTGCGCTGTCCCAGATATCGCCGCCGGGATCGGGGAACCACACGCCGCCATGGCTGGTCGACCGGCTTCTGCGCAACCTGTTGATCGATGTATCGGGCAATACCCACCGGACGGAAATCTGTATCGACAAGCTTTTCTCGCCGGATGGCCCAACGGGCCGATTGGGACTCGTTGAGTTCCGCGGCTTCGAGATGCCGCCAGATCCGCGGATGTCGCTGGCGCAGCAGGTGCTGGTGCGATCGATCATCGCCCGGATGTGGCAGTCGCCGATCACGGGCAATCCCGTGCGCTGGGGAACGACGTTGCACGACAGGTTCATGCTGCCGCACTTTGTGTGGGAGGATTTCCTTGACGTGCTGCGCGATCTTTCCGCGCACGGTTTCGACCTGCGGCCAGAATGGTTCGAGGCCCAGCAGGAATTCCGTTTCCCGTTCTGTGGCGAAATCGATGTCGAGGGCGTGAGCCTGGAAATCCGGCAAGCGCTGGAGCCGTGGCATGTTCTGGGTGAAACAGGCGCGATCGGGGGGACAGTGCGCTATGCGGACTCATCGGCCGAACGCGTGCAGGTGAAGCTGACGGCCGCCGATCCAGGGCGGTATCGCGTCGCATGCAACCGGCGGCCCGTTCCGCTGGCGCAGGCTAGCAATGGCGTGGCTGTGGCGGGCGTTCGATACAAGGCATGGAAGCCGCCGCTGTCTCTGCACCCCGTGCTGCCGACGAACGTGCCGCTGGTGTTCGACATCTTCGACACATGGTCGGATCGTGCGATCGGCGGGTGCGTCTATCACGTGGCGCATCCGGGCGGGCGCAGCTACGACACCTTCCCGGTCAATGGCAACGAGGCGGAGGCGCGGCGTCTGGCCCGATTTGAAGGGCATGGACATTCTCCGGGGATGTACCAACTTGGCCATGAGTCGCCGCATCCCGAGTTTCCCTTCACGCTGGACCTTCGACGGGCAGCGGGAATCTGAGGCCAGAACCGAACGTGTCCGCCAAAAACCGGCCGCAACCCGATCCAGCCGCCCGTGTGCTGGCGGACTACCACCCCATTCCGGGCGTGGCGGACGAGCTATTGGACGCAAACGGAGCGTTACGGCCGGTGTGGCGGCCGTTCATTGAAGCCCTGGGCAAGATGTCGCCGGAGGATGTCACCCGCCGGTTCGAACTGGGCGATCAGTACCTGCGCGATGCTGGCGTGTTCTTCCGTCAGTACGGCGAGAAGGATGTAACCGATCGCGCATGGCCGCTGAGCCATGTGCCCGTGCTGATCCATGAAACAGAATGGGCCAAGATTTCGGAAGGCCTGATCCAGCGGGCCGAACTGCTTGAGAGCGTTTGCGCTGATCTTTATGGCGATGCGCGGTTGGTGAAGGAAGGCCATCTGCCCGCGTCGCTTGTTGCGATGAACCCGGAATGGTTGCGTCCCATGGTTGGCGTGAGGCCACGCTCGGGCCACTACCTCAACTTCATCGCGTTCGAGATTGGACGCGGACCGGACGGGCGGTGGTGGGTTCTGGGCGACAGGGTGCAGGCGCCATCGGGCGCAGGCTTTGCGCTTGAGAACCGCGTGGCGACAGCGCGGACATTCGCCAGCATCTATGCCAATTCGAACGTTCATCGACTCGCTGGCTTTTTTCGCGCCTTCCGCGATGCGTTGAGCGATTTGCGCGGAGACAGCGAAAGCCGGGTGGGCATCCTGACGCCGGGCCGGCTGAACGACACGTATTTCGAGCATGCCTATATCGCTCGCTATCTCGGCTTTATGTTGCTGGAAGGCGAGGACCTCACGGTAGAAAACGGTCAGGTGATGGTCCGCACAATTGCGGGGCTGTCGCCAATCAGCGTGCTGTGGCGCAGGATCGACGCCAGCTACGCCGATCCGTTGGAGCTCAACGATGCATCGCGCCTGGGAACGCCCGGCCTTGTCGATGCGATCAGGCGCGGCAAGCTGGCTATGGTCAATGCGCTGGGCTCGGGCATTCTTGAAACGCGCGCCCTGCTCGCCTTTCTTCCGCGCATCTGTCAGGCGCTGCGGCAGGAGCCGCTGAAGATGCCGAACATCGCGACGTGGTGGTGCGGACAGGAAGCGGAACGCGCGCATGTGCGGGCAAACGCACACCGCATGATGATCGGATCTGCGCTGTCGACGCGGATGCCATTCGACCCTGAGGATTCTACAACGCTGGGCTCGAACCTGCAGAATGCGCCGGGCGGCGCGGTGGACAGCTTGCTTGATGCGAACGCGCAGCTTCTCGTCGGGCAGGAAACGGTGACGCTTTCAACGACGCCTGCCCATGTCGATGGCAAGCTGACGCCGCGCCCGATGAGCCTGCGCGTCTTCCTGGCGAGAACGTCGCGCGGATGGCGTGTGATGCCGGGCGGGTATGGGCGCATCGGCCGCTCAGCGGACGCTGCGGCGATCGCGCTGCAGCGTGGCGGCTCTGTTTCGGATGTGTGGGTTGTAAGCGACAAGCCGGTTCGCAACGAGACGATGCTGCCCTCGCCAGCCTCGCCTTACGTTCGGGCGCACGTTGGCACGCTGCCAAGTCGCGCGGCGGACAACCTGTTCTGGATGGGCCGCTATGTGGAGCGCGCCGAAGGGCTGATCCGGCTGCTCCGCGCGATCAATGTGCGCCTTGCGGAAGCCGGCCGGTCAGACACGGAGCTGCTCGAATATGCAGCAGGTTTTCCCGGCTTTGTGGATTTCGATCCGTTGCGCGGCATTCCTCCCAATCTTTTCGAGGGGCTGGCATCAGCGACAGCGAGCGCCAGCGTGGTGCGCGATCGCTTCTCTGTTGATGGATGGACGGCGCTGAACGAGCTTTCGGCGGGCGCCAGGAAAACTCTTTCTGCTGTGACGCCGGGCGATGCATCCGCGCGAGCACTGGGAGCGTTGCTGCGCCAGATCACGGGCTTTTCCGGCCTCGTGCATGACAACATGTATCGATTTGCAGGCTGGCGCTTTCTTTCGATTGGCCGGTCGCTGGAGCGGGCAAGCGCAATGGCGCAGTTGCTGTCGTGGTTTGCCGCGCCGGAGACGCCGGAGGGCGCGCTCGATCTGGTCGTGGAAGTTGGCGACAGCGTGTTGTCGCATCGCAGGCTGTATGCTGTCGCCACATCGCGGTCGACGGTGATTGATCTGTTGGGATGCGATGCGAACAATCCTCGCTCGATCCACTACCAGCTTGCCGAGATCGAAAGCCAGGTTGGCTTCCTTCCGGGCGCCAGAGAAGGCGCGCAGATGTCAGCCCTTTCCCGCGCTGCATTCAAGCTGCGAGCAGAGCTTGCTGTGGCGGCGCCGGAGGGGCTGCAACCGGAAACCTTGCTTCAGGTCAGAGCTGAGCTGAGCGACCTGTCGGACCTGATCACTTCAACCTACTTGCGCTGATCCATGCTTTATGATGTCGGCCTTCGCATCACCTATTCATACGCCAACGCGGCTTCTGGCGGGCGTCACGTGCTTTACATGACGCCTGCGGATGTGCCGGGACGCCAGCGGACGATCACGTCCCTACTCGACATCACGCCGCATCCTGACGAGCGCTTCGCTCGCAAGGATTTTTTCGGGAATACGATTGTGGAGGCAGCGTTCCGCGCCCCCCACGACGAAATCGCTTTCCGGCTTCGTGCGCGCGTTGAACGCTACGCGGAGATCCCGCCGCCGGATGCCTCGCCTCGGCTGGATGGACTCGCCAGGGAAATCATGGCTGTGCGGAGCCTTGCGCCGGAAGCGCCTCAGCATTTCCTCGCGGACTCGCCGCGCGTTTCCACGCGGGTGGAGTTCGACGCATACGCACGAAGCCAGATCGAACCGGGGATGAGCACGCTCGCCATCGTGGAGGCGGTGGGCAAGGCGATCGATCGCGACATGAAGTTCGATCCGGACGCGACGGATGTTAACACGCCACCGGAAGAAGCTTTCGCGCGGCGCCATGGCGTGTGCCAGGATTTCTCGCACATCATGATCGGCTGCCTTAGGGCGATCGGTGTGCCTGCAGGTTATGTCAGCGGCTTCCTTCGCACAGATCCGCCTGCGGGCCAGCCAAGGCTGGAAGGCGCGGACGCGATGCACGCCTGGGTGCGAGCATGGTGCGGCGCCAAGGTAGGCTGGATCGAGTACGACCCAACCAATGGAATGTTTGCAGGGGACGACCACATCATCGTCGCCTATGGACGCGACTATGGCGACGTGGCGCCGGTGCGCGGGGTTGTTCGCATCGCGGGCGGACAGGCCAGCACGCAGGCAGTTGATGTCGTGCCGCTGGGATAGCGGACGTCAGATTTCGATGGCGCTCTGCAGAATGCGCGCGAGACGGACGCGGAAATGTTCGCGAGCGGCATCATCCAGACCGAAATCGTCCGAAATGACCCTATCGATTGTGACGCCCATCACGATGTCCGCGATCAGGCGCGCACGCGCGTTGGCATTGGGGCCGCCCAGCCATTTTTCGATGGGGCCGAAAAAGCGCTCCTCGCCCGACTTGCGGATTGCTTCCCGGGCCTTGGGCGAAGATGCGGAGCGCAGGATGATCAGCAGGCAGTTGAGGTCTTTGTCTTCCTTGGTGTCGACGACGAGCTTGGTGGCGAGGCGCTCGCCGAAGTCGTGGATATCGCCTTCGAACATCTCGGTGCCGGATGGGCAGGCCGCGAGAACCTCGGAAAAAAGCTCCTCTTTCCCCCCGAAATAGCGGGAGACCAGCGAGACATCGACACCGGCGTCCGATGCGATCTCGCGCAGGCTGACGCTGTCATAGCCCTCACGCACAAAGCGTTCGGTCGCGGCGGCCAGCAGGCCGGCCCGCGTAACCGTCGCATTACGCTTGCGAGAGGCGACCGCGTGAATAACTGTCATATTGAGCCTTTGCTGCACTGCACGAAAAGTTTTGTCAACACCCGTTGACATAGGGCCGAGGACACCGATCTAACACCCGGACAACAACAATAGCGCAGCCCGAACTGGGCGCCGCCTCCTCCCCGGGGTTTTACATGAACACTCTTATCAAGCCTTTGCTGGCAGCATTGATTGCCGCCACGGCACTTTCGGCCTGTGGCCAGAAGCCGACCGAAGCAGCCGGTATGCCTACGCCTCAGGTTTCCGTTGCGGCGCCATTGAAGCAGAACATCACGGACTGGGACGAGTTCGTCGGCCGTTTCGAGGCCTCCCAGCATGTCGATGTACGGGCTCGCGCGGGTGGTTTCATCCAGGGCGTCCACTTCAAGGACGGCCAGGTGGTGAAAAAGGGCCAGCTGCTCTTCACGCTCGACCCGCGCTCTGCTCAGGCATCACTGGCTTCGGCCGAAGCGGACGCTGCTGTGGCTCGCAAGGCGTTTGAACGCGCCGAAGTACTCATGAAAGACCAGGCGATCTCCCGGCAGGACTTTGACCAGCGCCGCGCCACGCTGGACGTGGCGGATGCTGTCCTGCGCGCGCGGAAGCTTGATGTGGAATTTACGCGCGTGACGGCCCCGGTTTCGGGCACCGTATCCGACCGCAGGGTGGATGCGGGCAATGTCATCGCCGGCGGCACCTCGGCGGCGGACATTCTCACGACGATCGTTGCGACCGACGATGTGTACTTCAACTTCGAGGCCTCTGAAGCCCAGCTCCTGAAGTACCAGCGCGAAGCTGAGAAGAGCGGCGGCAAGGTCGAGATCCGGCTGCAGGACGAGAATGCGTATCGCTGGACCGGCAGCGTCGACTTCTCGGACAACGCGATCAATAGCGGTTCAGGCGCGGTGCGGATGCGTGCGCTGGTGAAGAACCAGGATGGCTTCCTCAAACCGGGCATGTTTGGCCATGCGCGTGTTGAAGGCTCCAGCGAGTACACGGCGCTTATGATCCCGGAAACGGCGGTGGTTGCTGATGGCGCACGCAAGATTGCGTATGTCGTGGGCGCCGATGGCACCGTTGGCGTGAAGCCGCTTGAGACGGGGCCGATCGTTGATGGTCTGCGCGTAGTTCGCTCCGGACTTTCCGAAAGCGACCAGGTGATCGTCAACGGCATCCAGCGTGTCATGCCCGGCGCTGCCGTGCAGGCCAAGCTCACCACAATCACGCAGACCGCGGAACTCGTCGACGCGTCCGCGACGAAGGTTGAATAGCGCGACCGCAAAGCGGCGCGACGACGACTGACTGACAGAAAATGACGGGCCTCTCCCAAACAGGCCCGCAGCACAGGCACTGCACACATGCGCTTTTCGCGTTTCTTTATCGATCGCCCAATCTTTGCGGGTGTGATCTCCGTTTTCATCACGCTGCTGGGCATGTTTGCCTATCCGCTTCTGCCTCTGGCGCAGTATCCGGATATTGCGCCTCCTTCGATCGTCGTCATGGCGCCGTATCCCGGCGCATCTGCCGAGACGCTGGCTGAAACAGTCGCGGCGCCGATCGAGCAGGAGATCAACGGCGTTCAGGACATGCTGTACCTGACATCGTCGTCGTCCAACGGGCTTGCGCAAGTCACCGTGACGTTCAAGCCAGGAACTGACCTCGATGCAGCGCAGGTGCTCGTGCAGAACCGCGTGGCGCTGGCTGAGCCGCGTCTTCCTGAACAGGTCCGGCAGATCGGCGTCTCGGTAAACAAGCAGGATACGGGCTTCCTGATGCTCGTGGCGCTGACGTCCCAAGACCCAAATGTCGATGTCGACTTCATCGGCAACTTCGCCAACTCGTCCGTGAAGGATCGCTTGCTGCGTATCGATGGCGTTGGCGGCGTGCAGGTGTTCGGCGGCGGCCTTTACTCGATGCGCATCTGGATCGACCCGGGCAAGGCGGCTGCGCGGGACCTGACCGCGGACGAGATCATTGCGGCGCTACGCGCCCAGAACGTGCAAGCCGCCGGCGGCTCACTCGGTCAATCGCCAATCGACGCGGGCGTCGTAACCGAGCTTCCTGTTCAGGTCGAGGGCCGCCTCAAAGACGCAAAAGAGTTCGAGAGCGTCGTCATCAAGCGTGGCGCGGATGGGAGCATCACATACCTGCGTGATGTGGCCAGAATTGAGCTCGGATCGCAGGATTATTCGATCCGTGGCTATTTCGGCGGCGAACGCGGCATCGGTCTTGCCGTCATCCAGTCGCCTGGCTCGAACGCACTGGCTGCCGAAAAAGCCGTTCTCGAGACTATGAAATCGATCGAGCCCCAGCTTCCGGCGGGCGTGAACTGGCAAATTCCGTACAACCCGACCGAGTATGTCGCCGCATCCGTTGAGGCGGTTCAGCACACGCTAATCGAAGCGCTGCTGCTGGTCGTGCTGGTCGTTGTTGTGTTCCTTCAATCATGGCGTGCGGCGATCATTCCGATCCTGGCCATCCCGGTCGCTCTGGTTGGGACTTTCGCGATCCAGCTGGCGCTTGGATTCTCGATCAACTCGCTGTCGCTCTTCGCTCTGGTGCTCGCAGTGGGCATCGTTGTGGACGATGCGATCGTCGTGGTCGAGAATGTCGAACGCAATATCAAGGCGGGGTTCAGTCCGCGTGAGGCCGCCTACCGGACGATGGACGAAGTCTCCGGCGCGTTGATTGCAATCGGGCTCGTCCTGCTGGCGGTATTCATTCCGACGGCATTCGTGCCCGGAATTCCCGGCGAGTTCTTCAGGCAGTTTGCCGTGACGATCTCCGCCGCAGCCATCATCTCGCTGCTGGTATCGCTCACGCTTTCACCCGCACTGGCCGCGATACTGCTAAAGCCCCACGTGGAAAGTCATGGCAAACGTCGTGGCATTCTCGCTCCGCTCCAGATTGCCGGCGACAGGTTCAACCAGGCCTTTGAATGGTTGTCCGATCGCTATGGCCGCGTCACGGGACGGCTTGTACGCACCTCGGCTGTGGTGCTGGTGATCTATGTCGGCCTGCTCGGCATTACGGGATGGCGGATGGGCGATACGCCTTCGGGCTTCATCCCGGAGCAGGATCAGGGCTTCCTGATTGGTGTTATCCAGCTTCCGCCCGGCGCCTCGCTGGAACGCACTGATGCAATCGTACGCAAGGCTTCGGCGCAGCTTCAGGCTACACCGGGCGTGGACTCGGTCGCCGGTTTTGCCGGGATGGATGGTGCGAGCTTCACGAACGCTTCCAATGCTGGCGTCATGTTCATCCGTCTCGATGACTGGAAGGAACGTGGCCCGGAGCTGAATGCGCAGGCCATGGCTGGACAGATCATGGGCGCGCTCGGCGCGATCGAGGAAGCCAATATCTTCGTGCTGGCGCCACCGCCTGTGCAGGGCATGGGCAACGGCGCTGGCTTCAAGATGATGGTGCAGGATCGTTCGGGCGCAGGCTATAAGGCGCTTGAGCAAGCCGCCAACAGCCTGCTCGGCCCGGCGAACACTCCCGGCGCGCCGACCATGGCGACATTCTCGGGCTTCAACACAGGCTCGCCGCGCGTGACTGCGAATGTGGACCGCGAGAAGGCGCTGATGCTTGGCGTACAGCCAGGCGATGTTTATTCCACCATGGGCGCATACTTGGGCTCGAGCTACGTCAACGACTTCAACATGCTGGGCCGCACGTTCCGAGTGACAGCGCAGGCTGAGCAATCGGCCCGTGATGACATCTCGGACATTGCAAACCTCAAGGTTCGTTCGGTTTCGGGCGGCATGGTTCCGCTTGGTTCGGTCGCAACGCTTGAGAACGACACAGGACCTGTGCGTGTTGTGCGCTTCAACCTGTTCCCTGCCGCCGAGGTTCAGGGGATTGCCGCGCCTGGCGTTTCGTCGGGCGAAGCGCTGGCGGCAATGGAGCAGTATGCCAGCCAGCTTCCACCCGGGTTCGGCTATGAGTGGACAGAGATCGCGCTGCAGGAAAAATCGACCGGCGACACCGGCACGATTGTATTCCTGATGGCCGTGGTTCTCGTCTTCCTTGTGCTGGCGGCGCAGTATGAAGCCTTCACATTGCCACTGGCGGTCATCTTGATCGTGCCGATGTGTATCCTCGCCGCGATTGTCGGCGTGAATATCCGCGGGATGGACAACAACATCCTCACACAGGTCGGCCTTGTGGTGCTTGTCGCTTTGGCGGCCAAGAACGCAATCCTCATTGTCGAGTTCGCTCGACAGGCGGAGGAACGCGATGGCCTCAACCGTTTCGAGGCAGCGGTTGCGGCGGCGCGCACGCGCCTGCGGCCGATCCTGATGACGTCTTTCGCCTTCATCTTCGGTGTTGTGCCGCTGATGCTGGCGACCGGACCGGGGCAGGAAATGCGGCAGGCACTGGGGACGGCCGTGTTCTTCGGGATGCTCGGTGTCACGGTGTTCGGCCTGCTCTTCACGCCAGTCTTCTACGTGGTCTGCCGCTGGATTTCGGAACGCTTGCCGGGTCAGCGCCGCAAGGAGCCGGCCGTCGAGGCCGCCCCGATCATCGACACAGACCTGGCGCAAGTCGAACACTAGAACCAATCGCTCACGATCTGCGAGGCAGCATTCCCGGCTATTCCGCTGGGTAAGCTAGCCTCGCACCTGTTCGGCCTCACGAATGGCGTGAGAAACCTAACTATTGTCCGAACAGCAATGTTACGCGCGGAATCCGCAGCGTTCCTTTCCTCAACCCTGCATTTCTGAGAGAAATTCGCTGGGGCGGAGTCGCCGGAGAGCGAGCCCGTTCAAGAGCTTTGCTCCTTGGAGGAAACAAGATGAACAAGAAAATCATGGCCATCGCGCTGGCGACTGTGGCCGCGGGTGCGCTGATCGGCGTCACCGCCTACGGGCAGACAATCCGCACCGCATCAATTCTAACCGATGTCAAAGTGCCAGCAAGAGCCGACAACTTCCGGCTGACCGACCAGTACTCCAAGGCGCATGAACTCTACTATTTCAAGAATTCGGCGGCGGTCGTGATCATCACGCAAGCCAATGGCGCGCAGTACATCAAGGAAGCTGCGCCTGCGATCAAAGCCCTCAAGGATAAGTACGCTGGCCAGGACGTGACATTCCTGATGCTCAACTCCTCGCTCACGGATAATCCGAAAGCCGTGGCGGCGGAGATGAAGAAGATCGGCCTTGATCTTCCGGTGCTCACGGACGACGCGCAGCTGGTCGGCGAGAGCCTCGGTGTGACGCGCGTTGCGCAGGCGTTCGTCATCCAGCCCAAGAGCTGGAGCGTCATCTACAGCGGTCCAATCGATGACCGCTTCGCTGGCGCGACCGCCAAGCCGAACGCCTCCGTCAAGACGGCCTATGTCGCCAACGCCCTCGACAACCTGATTGCTGGCAAGTCGGTGGCTGCTTCAACTGTGCAGATCGACAGCCCTGCGCTGAGCTTTCCGAAGCGCGACCGCCAAGCCGATTTCTCGAAGATCTCGTATTCCAAGGAAGTCGCGCCGATCCTAGCGAAGAACTGCGTCTCCTGCCATGCAGAAGGCGGTATCGCCCCGTTCGCCATGAACAGCTACGAGACGGTCAAAGGCTTCGCACCAATGATCCGTGAAGCGATCCGCACAGATCGTATGCCTCCGTTCAACGCTGATCCGCATGTTGGCGCGTTCAAAAACAACATGAACATGTCGAATAGCGACCTGCAGACGCTGGTGCATTGGGTCGAAGCCGGTTCACCGCGCGGCGAAGGCGAGGACTATCTGAAAGTAAATGCGAAAGCAGCTCCCGAATGGGAGCTCGGTGAACCGGACATCGTTATGGAGGTTCCGAAATTCACCATCCCGGCCAGCGGCGTTGTCGACTACGAACGCCCAGTGCTGACGATCCCGGTCACGGAAACGCGCTGGCTGAAGGCCATCACGTTCAACATCGGTCAGCGTAAAGGCGTGCATCACATCGTCGCCCCGATGGCTGAATATGCGGTCGGCGCCGAGTCGCAGGTCTTCCCAGAAGGCCAGGGTATGGAAATCACGCCCAACATGAAAATGCCGCTGTCGATGCACTACACACCGTTTGGCAAAGAAGCCGTCGATGTGTCCAAGATCGGCCTGTACTTCTTCCCAGAAGACAAGACTCCGGACATCATTCGCCGTCACGTCGTGATTTCGAACCCGAACATCGAAATCCTTGCCAACGCCCCTCGCCATCAGGAAGTTGCCCACGTCACCTTCCCGCGCGACGCGACGATGTACTCGCTGCTATTTCATGGCCATTATCGCACCGAGAATAGCCAGGTATTCCTGAAGAAACCAGGCGGCCAGGAGGAAATGATCGCCAGCCTGCCGAAGTTCGATTTCAGCTGGCAGCGTGGCTACTACTTCGAAAAGCCGATCGATGTGCCTGCAGGTTCTATCCTGATCACGCGCTACGAATGGGATAACTCGAAGAATAACCCGGCGAACCCCGATCCGACCAAGAACGTGCTCTGGGGCGAGCAATCCTGGGAAGAAATGCAGTACACGGTCGTGGGCTTCACTTGGAAAGGCGAAACGGTTTCGAACCCAAAGCCGGAGTATATGAAAGAACTCAACAACTCTCGCGCGCTTGGGCTTCTGGATATCAACTATGATGGACAGATCGCAAAGAGCGAGTTGCGGGGCCGCGGCGGCCAAGCTGTGCTTGCCAAGTTCGACACGTTCGACACGGACAAGAACGGCTTGATCAGCGAAACAGAAGCAGCCAGCCTGCTCCCGACTCTCAACCGGCGCATCACAGAAGCCGAGGAAAATCGCTGACGTCAGGCGGGCAAGCCGTCGATAACGGTTGGCACGTATTAGTGACTTCATGAAGCAGGCGGACTTCCATGGGGAAGTCCGCCTTTTTCTTTGACCTCAAATGGGCCTCATCGAGGAAATGTCGCACAGCGACAGGCTCGACGTTAAAGACACCTACTTGGCGTCGATCATCTCACGGATCTTCGCGGTCAGGCCTTCCAGCTGAAACGGCTTGGTCAGCATTTCCATACCTGAGTCAAGAAACTCGCTTCGCACAGCAGCTTCGGCGGCATAGCCCGTCATGAAGAGGATTTTCAGGTTCGGCCGGTTACGACGCGCGATTTCGGCCAATTGACGCCCGTTCATCCCCGGCAGGCCCACATCGCTTACCATGAGATCAACGTTCTCATGCGTGCGCAGAGCCGCCAGCGCCTGCTCAGGATTGCTTGCCTCGATGGCGCGGTAACGCAGGTCACGTAGCACTTCCAGAATAAGCATACGGACCTGCGGGTCGTCCTCAACCACAAGGACAGTGCTGCCCTCGCCTTGCCTGTCGCTGCTCGACGAGGGCGCTTCCTCGACGAGCGTGTCGGGCGAACCACCTGGCAGCGTGATCGTTACGACTGTCCCCTTATCTACCTCGCTGTCGATTTGCACGCTGCCGCCGGATTGGTTGACGAAACCATAGACCATCGAAAGGCCGAGCCCGGTGCCTTGTCCGATCGGCTTCGTGGTGAAAAACGGCTCGAACACGTTCGCCAGGACATCCGGCGGTATGCCCGTGCCGGAATCGCGCACGCTCACCGACACCGTCTGGCCACCACCTTCGGCAGGAGTACCGCTACGTGTCTCAATTCGCAGTACACCGCCTTCAGGCATCGCATCCCGGGCATTGATGGCAAGATTCAGGATCGAGGATTCGAGCTGGCTTATATCCGTTGAGGCCCAGAGTCCCGGGGCATCGAAGTTCGTTTCAATCGTCACATTCTCGCCCATAGTTCGATCAAGCAGAATGCGCATCGACAAAATCGCGGCGTTCACATCCACCGGCTTGATATCGAGCGACTGACGGCGACCGAAGGCCAGCAGGCGTGACGTGAGCGAGGCGGCTCTGTTGGCCGAGGTCTGTGCGGCCTCGATGAACTTGTTCGCTTCGTCGTAGCGCTGGCCTTCGATGCGGCGCTTCACAATCGTCAGCGCGCCGATAATCCCTGCCAGCATATTGTTGAAGTCATGTGCGATGCCGCCGGTCAGCTGGCCGATGGCTTCCATTTTCTGCGCGTGCATCAATGCTGACCGTGCAGTCTGCAACTCCTCGGTTGCAGCGCGTTTTTCAGTGATATCGCGGGTGATCTTTGCATACCCCCGCAACGTACCTTCCTCACTGACAATCGGATCGATTATGACGTGCGCCCAGAAGCGGGTTCCGTCTTTGCGTACCCGCTGGGCCTCCGTCTCGTAGCGCCCCTCTTCACGCGCCATGCGAAGGGCGCGCCTGTCCTCGCCCGCTGCGCGGTCTTCTTCAGTGTAGAACTCAGAAAAATTCCGTCCGATGATTTCGCTCGCGCGATACCCCTTGATGCGTTCCGCGCCCGCATTCCACGTAGATACCTTGCCGGTTGGATCGAGCATGTAGAGAGCATAGTCCGTAACGCCCTCGACAAGAATCCGGAACTGTTCGAGCGCCTGACGCGCGGACCGCCGCTCGTCGTCCAGGCGTTGCGCTTCATCTATCATCAGCTGACGGCGAACCAGCGCGCGCAGTCTCAGTCGAAGCAACTCGGTATCGGAAGCCGACGAAACAACATCATCCACTCCGGCGGCAAAAGCGGCCTTGAGAAGCCCTTCACTGGTAGAGCGTCCTTCTCCCACGCCAACAACCAGGAATGGCTGGCGTGCGCCGTCCAGCGAGGCATGGCCGTCCCTTATCTCAGCAAGGAGCCGGCAGGCTTCAACGCCCTCGAATCTTGCATCGAGCAGGTTGATGACGACGCAATCGAGGGGAGTGTTCTTTGCAAACGCTGCTCCTTCTTCAGGGCCTGACACCGCGGTAACAAGATAGCCCTCCTTCATGAGCTCCGACTGAAGCTGCAGACGCTTGGTTGCACTTGAGTCGATGATCAGCAGCTGTCCGCGCCTGAACTGCACCCCAGGCTCAGAGCGATTGTGCCGGCGTCCACGCAGCAGCGCGCCAATGCGCAGAAGCAGCGGTTGCGGATCACGCGACTTCGGAACATAGACGTCCGCACCGCTTTCCAGACCGGCCCGCTCGCCTATGCCCTCGTCGCTCGTCATGAGAACGATCGGAACCGCACGCGTTCGCTCGTTCAGGCGGAGTTGGCGTGTGAGCTCCTGACCGTCCATGTTTGGAAGCTGGTAGTCCGCCACGATCAGGTCGGGCACATCGTTGTTCAAAAGCTCTAGGGCGCTTTCCGCGCTAGCGGCGCGAATCACCTCGTAACCGTTGTCCTCGAGAATGGCTTTAAGCTCGATTGCCTGCACATCGGAGTCTTCGACCACCAGAATGCGCGCGGAACGGAAGGATGAGTCGATCACCGGGATTGCTCCGCTGTGATCTGGGCAAGGCGTGCCGCGATCAGATCTTGCGGCAGCGATACACTGGCCCCGCCCATGCGGACTGCTGCGGCAGGCATTCCATAGACGACTGCCGTGGTCTGATCCTCGGCAATCGTGAAGGCGCCGGCTTCCTTCATCTGGACCAATCCTCGAGCCCCATCCTCGCCCATGCCCGTTAAAAGCACGCCGACAGCTTTAGGACCGGCAACCCGGGCAAGTGAATGGAAAAGCACGTTGGCGGCCGGACGCTGGCTGGCAATCGGCGGCTCGGTTGTCAGACGCAGAAAGTTGCCGGGCGCAAGCTCAAGATGATGATCGCCCGGCGCGACATAGACTGTACCCGGGATGGGGATCTCACGATTTTCGGCAAGCTTGACCCGAAGAGCCGTCTGACTGGAAAGCCACGACGCAAAGCCCTCCATGAACGGAGCACCCATATGCTGAACCAGCAGCACGGGCGCTGGAAAGTCGCGGGGAAGCGCACCCAACACAGCTGCCAAAGCTGGCGGTCCGCCAGTGGAGGCCGCGATACCGACGATGTTGGCGCGCGCCACCAGTCCTCCGCCATCGGGATGCTGGCCCACAGCAGGATTCTTCATGCTCGTATCGCGGCGGCGGATCACGGGCACCTGGCTCATTATGAACAGCTGCGTGGCGATTGTGCTGGCCATCTGATCATAAGCATCAGCGCCTGGCCCAGAAGGCTTCTCAACGACTGTGAGCGCCCCGGCCTTCAGCGCGTTCATCGCGATCCCCAAAGTCGCGTCATGCACGCTGTCCGCGATCACGACGATCGGTGTTGGTTGCATGGACATGATGCGACGGGTCGCTTCCAGGCCATCAATGCCTGGCAGCCGGATGTCCATCGAGATGACGTCCGGCGCGACCTGAGAAATTGAATCCAGCGCCTCCTCGGCGCTGACGCAAACCGCGGCAAGCTGGAGGCGTGGGTCGCGATCTATGATGTGGCACAACAACACGCGCACAGTAGGGCTATCTTCGACGAGCATGACCCGGACCCTGGCGGGCTCTGGTTTCACAACAGCTGCCCGATCGTCGTCAGCAGTTCGCGCTGGTCGAATGTCTGCTTCACCAGATAGGCGTCGGCGCCCAGCTCCATGCCACGTTGCACATCGTCCGGAGCAGCGCGGGACGTCATCATAATTACAGGAATGCCAGCCAACTGCTTGTCGCCCTTCAGTGCCGCAAGAAGCTGGAAGCCATCCATGCGCGGCATTTCCACATCGGCGACGATCAAGTCAACCAGCGTCGTAGCGCCACGCAGGCGATTGAGCGCATCCACGCCATCGACGGCCACCAGCACGTTGAAGCCGTTGGTCTCGAGGATGCTCTTTTCCAGCGTCCGCGTCGTAACCGAATCATCCACGATGAGGATCGTACGCCGCGCCGACTGCACCGGCGCTGCGACCCGTGACGCCGACGAACGCAGTCCGAGCTCGTTGCGGGAATATCGGCGCATCAGGGCTTCGGGATTGATCACAACTGCGACGCGATCCTGCTCGAGACGCACCGCGCCCTGCACCAGATCGTCCACGTCAGGGTGAGCTAATGCAACGACTGTCGCTGTCCGGACATCGCTGAACGCGGCCACCCGGACACCGAGGCGCTGATCACCCAAGCGCAGAACTGCAATATTCACGAGACCTGTATTATCTCCAGCCATCCCCGTGGCGCCGAGCACCAAGCCCAAAGGAACGACTGGCACGACGACTGAGTTCCCATCCACGGCAAATTTAATGATGTCACGCCCGTCCAACCGCTGCAGCGCGTCTAGCGAGACGTGAAGCACCTTTTCCAGCGCCCGGGTTGGTAGGCCGTAGATGTGTTCTCCTTCGAACGCCAGCAATACCGGCTGACGGGACGCCGACAGCGGTGTGGATATGACAACCTCGGCGCCATAGGGGAAACGCCGGCGCATGAACGCGCCCCCGCCTGCCCGCCGCGCCGTTTCAGCGACGACCGACAGCCCCATGCCACGACCGGAGATGCGATCCACGGAATCGGCTGTCGAAAAGCCCGGCTCGAAAACAATGGCCAGCAGCCTCTCCGGCGTTGGCGGTGCATCCCGCTCAGCCCGGGCCGCCAGCAGCTCGCGCTGGATTGCAGTCTGCTCGATGCGATGAAGGTCAGGGCCTCGCCCATCATCATACACCACAATCTCGAGCTTGCCCGCCCGCGCAGTCACCCGCAGGCCGATTTCCCCGCGCTCGGGCTTTCCGGTGGAGTGGCGGTCAAGTGGCGTTTCCATTCCGTGCGCCACGGCATTGCGAAGCAGGTGGATCACCGGATCACGAAGAGATTGCAGCAGCAATCTGTCTGCCTGAGTCTCCAGCCCTTCGATCTTCACATCGATGCGCTTGCCGCTCTCTTCGGCCATTTCTCGCAGCATCGACTCCATGCCCGCGAATACAGTCGTGGCTGGCACTAGCGCGACACGCTCAATCTCCTCGCGCAATCGCATTGCCGCAGCGACTGAACCGCGCGCTGCTTCCTTCTGCACGCGGATAGCGGAAGCAAGGCTCCTCGCAATGGCCCGGACCTCCAGCGTTACACGGCTTAAGTCCACCGCACTTCGGCTCTGACGCTCCAGCAAGCGCGCCAGACCATCGGCTCGCGCTTGAATCTCGCTCAGTTCATTTGCGTCGACATCCAGCATGTCGAGATTGGTGGACAGGTCGTGCATCGACGCAAACAACTGCTGCACACGTCCGGCGTTGACGCGCAGATACTCAGTCGCCTGTTCCGGCGCCGCATCGTCTCCGCCACCGACGGCGAGCCCGCGCTTGTACACAATTGAAGCGTGCCGTTCGATCGCATCGAGATAGGTCAACACGCGCGTGCCCGTAACTGGGGATACCGTGCCGCCGGCGTCCATCGCCTCGACGAACAACGCCTCCATCGCGTGCGCAGCTTCCTCGATTTCCGGCAGATCGACCGCCCGCGCCGCGCCCTTCAGCGAGTGCGCGCGTCGGAATACCTCCCGCACGTTTATTGTCTGGCCAGCGCGCGCCTGTTCCAGTGCCGCGCGAATCGCATCGACATGCTCGCGGTACTCGACCTCGAACGCTGCCAGAAGCTGTTCCCGGATGTCGGCCATGCGGCCTCCGCCTCCTGATCAGCAGCTATATCTTGTACCGGCCAGACAACGCCAACAGTTGCTCTGACAAGCCGTTGAGATTGCCGGCTGCATCGTTCAGCTGCCGGGTGCCCGCGGCAGTCTGCTGACTTGCCTGCCGGATGTTCTGCAATGCGCTCATCACCTGCTCGATGCCGAGCTGCTGCTGGTTCGTTGATGCAACGATCTGCTGGAAGGTTTGCACGCTTTCCTGAAAACGGTGCGTGATTTCGCCGATCGTACGTTGCGAGGTCTCGGTCCGTTGCTTGCCGGCCGTCGCGCGCTTCACCGCCTCCTCTGTCAGCATCACCGATGTGTTGATGCCGCGCTGCACATCGCCGAGGATCGCGCGGACCTGGTTCGTGGCGTCCTTCGCCTGATCGGCCAGTACCTTCATTTCCGAAGCCACTACCGAGAAGCTGCGTCCGCTTTCACCGGCTGCGGCCGCCTCGATTGCGGCATTCAAGGCCAGCAGGTGCGAGCGTTCCGAGATATCGTTGACGCTGGAGATGATATCGCTGATCGCCTGCGTCTTCTCGCTGAGCGCGACGATATTCTGTGCGACCACCTCCGCCTGTTCACGAATGCTGTCCATCGATCGCGCTGTTTCATCCACGGCGCGTAAACCATCGGCCGATGTCTGGGCAGTGGCTTGAGCTGAAGCGATCACCTCCTGCGCACGCTTTGTGACCTGGGAGCCGGCATGAGTGATTTCGTCGACGGTCGCCGCAGTTTCCTGCACGGCGGCCAACTGCTCCTCAACACCCGCCGCCTGCTCTTGCGTCGATGCCCGAATTTCCGCAATCGCTGTTCCAAGGTTGTTGGTTGCGTCACGACTCTGAATGGCAAGCTCCTTGAGGCCCGCCACCATGCTGTTCAGGGTAACGCCGAGACGGCCAACTTCGTCCGATCCGGTCGCGGCTGGCGATCCAGCCAGCTCCCCTCGCCCGACACGTTCGACAAAAAGCATGAAGGCTTGCAGCGGGCCAACGATCGAGCGTCGCATCAGCAAAACGATAATTGCGCTGATGATCACGGCGCCGATAATCACTACCAGGGTGGAGATCTGGCTGTCGTTGTAAACCTGCTCGACGCGCTGGCGTCCCGCCACAACACCATCATTGGCGACCTGACGCATCTCGCTGATCAACCCCAGAAACTGGGCGCGTCGCTGGGCCATGGTGGCTTCGATGAAGGCCGTGCTGACGATCTGTCCGGCGCGTATAGCTCGGAACTGCTCTTCGCGCTGCGGAGTTGAGGTATTCAGCAGGTTGTCCATATCTCGCAGCAGTTCGCCGTTCCGCTTCCAGGCGGCGGCGCGTTCAGCCGAAATGGCAGTGCTGCCGAACTCGTCGGTCAGCGCGATTGCACGGCGAACCGCTTCCTGCATCCGCGTAATCGATGTGCGATAAGTCGCCTGGGCCTTGTCGATCTCCGCAATCGGAGGATTCCCACCCATGCCAAGTCGCACGGCATCCTGGGTAGCTGCCGTAGCTTCCGCTTGGCCTTCGTAGATTGCGTTCAGCTCGCTGATCATCGCGAAGTCCCGCTGGACCACGCGATCCATGTTATCGCGTACAAGCGCGACCTGGCTGATCCCATACAGCCCGAGCCCCAACATGAGGGCGATCACAATGCCGAAGCCAATAAACAAGCGGCTGCTGATACTCACGCTAGTTTCCTCCCACGCGCAGCGGAGCATGCTCCGCTACCAGTTTGTCTGGATCGATGAGCGAAATCGTTCGCTCGTTGAAAAGGCCTTCCTGCAGCGGACGCGCAAAGCCCGTCACGGCAGGATGGTTGGCTCGCATTTGCGACGTATCTGCTGGCGAAAGCTCGATGAGGTCGGCCACACGAAGTGCTTGGTCGACGCGCAGCGCTATCGGCGGCGCGCCGCGCAGCATAACGAGATGACCGCCCTCCGCACCATCGCCGGCCCGAAGCAGGCGGGCCAGGTCAAAGACATGATAGAAACTCCCAGCCCGGCTTACGACGCCGACAAGCGCAGGATTTATTGTAGGCACCGGCGAGATACGCGCAAACGGCACAACACGCGCTATCTGCAAAAGAGGCAGCGCGTAAAGTTCCCCGGCCGACTCGCACACCAGGCACGAGGTCGACTTGATTGGTTCAGAGACCTTGCGTGGCCGCGCCAGTCGTCGCGCCCGAGAGACAAGCAAGGCATGGCGGCGCCCTGTTTCCGAGAGCTTTGAATTGCTCATGCGGCTTCTCCCAGAGCCGCAAGCTGGTCACGCAATGCAGCCCCCAGATCGCCGGCCGAGACTCCCTGGCCCTCGGGTAGCGGTTCTGCTGGGGGCGCTGCTTCGGCAAGCCTCGCTGCGGTAAGCAGGGAGCGGCGGGCCTCGATCGCACGGCCGTTGCTGAGCAGGAGCATCCCAAGCCGATAGTGCGCCAGCACAAAACCGCGGTCGAGATAGAGCGCCCGGCGCAAAGCAGCTTCGGCCCCGGAGACATCGTCCGACACCTGTTTCAGGATTGCGTCATAATATTGGAGCCGCGAAGACGTCGGCTCGCGCGCAATCAGGCGCAGGCATAGCTGCCCCGCTTCTTCGTATGCGCCTGCGTCGGCAAGCTGCTGAACAGCCTCAATCGTATCTTCGCCCGTTGAAGTGCCTGCAAGCGGTAGGACATCGACTTGCCGCAGGGGCGGCGGATCAGGCAATGGCAAAGGTTTATAGATGAAGGGCTGTGCAGGAGAGAGTGGTTGCAACGCCTGGACAAATTCTGCCGGGGCAGCCTGCGGCATTGCGTGCCACAGCGCCTGATCCGTCGCCAGCGTGGCTTCTGCGTGCCCGAGAAACAGAACGCCATCCGGCGCCAGACGCTTCGCCAGCGCCGTGCTTAGTTCAACTGCCTGAGCGGGTGAGAAATAGATCAGAACGTTGCGACAAAGGATGAGATCGAACGCTGTCCATTCCAGAGGCGGCGTCGGCGATAGGAGAGCAAGAATGTTCTGCCGCTCGAACCGCACCATTGACCTGAACTGGCGCTTCAACACCCATATCGATCCGTCGCGGTCGAAATACTTCGCGCGATCCTCAGAGCCCATCGTGCGCAACGCCCAGGCATTGAAGCGCGCCGCTCGCGCAGCCGAGAGCGCTTTTTCGCTTATGTCTCCGCCAGTCAGTGAAATCCGCCAGCCGTCGATTTCGTCGCCCAGCAATTCTCGCAGCAGAATTGCGACTGAGTATGGCTCGGCGCCATTCGAGCAGCCGATGCTCCATACTCGCAGGCTGCGCACGTCGCGCCTCGCCGCGATCAGGCGCGGGAGCACGTCCTCGCGTAGCGCCGCAAAGTGATCGGGATAACGGAAGAAATACGTTTCCCCGACCGTGATAGCATCTTCCAGCGCGCGCCACTCATCTGAGCCGACGCGCTCCAGCTCTTGCACATATTGATCCAGCGACGCCAAACCACGCGACACCATCCGCTCACGCGCGCGGTCGTAGAGCAGTTTGTCCTTGTCCACATAGTAGTGATGGCCAGTGCGCTCGACGACCAGCTGCTTCAGGTGCTCAAGGGCTGAAAGACCGCTCATGCGTCGAGCGCGTCCATGCGCGCCTGCTCCGAACGCTGGATCTCAGCAAAACGTGCGCGCTCCGCAGCCAGGAAGATACGGCTGGCGTCCAGGAGGTGCGCGGTTACGCCACCAATCTCGACGTGACCAACAACGCAGCCGTTGACGCTGCTCTGATCATCGGCGGGAGTCACCGCATCGACCGCGACATGACAGACATCCTCCACCCGATCAACGAGCAACGCGATCGGCGCTTCGGGGCCGGCGAGTACGACAACGTGGCGATACACGGGGTTGATGTCAGGGTTGGGCGAAACATCGAGCAGCTTCGCCAGATCGACCACAACAATCGCTTCACCGCCGAGGTTCATCAGCCCCTCAACACTGGCAGGCAGGGAGGGCGGATGCGCGAGTTCCGGCACCGGCGCAACTTCCTGCACCGCTGCGCGATCAAGCGCGCAAACACGCTCTCCGCAGCGTATGACGACCAAGGTTTTCACGTCTGCCCTGCAGCTTTCTCGACGTCCAAGCTCACACGAAAACCTCTAATATTACAGAAAGCTCGCGCGCTGATTGAGCAATATAGTGCGTTACATGCAGGACCTTCGCCGCCAAACTGCGATTAACTTAACTTTTGTTGGGCGGAGCGCGCCCCGCATTCTTTGAAGCGACTTCCAGGCGCGGCCAATCTCAGGGCGGGATCTTGCATTTGAAAGCGAGCGATGACTAACTTTGTGAAATGATACGTGCGGAGCGATTCATGCGTGCCCTTCGGATTTGGCCTCGTCTCCGCTGCACGTCATGACCGACGCACCGGCAAGCGCCTGGATCGGATCGCGTCCATCAGCGCTGCAGTTCTCTGCGGTCATGTTCGTCGGCGTCGCAGCCATCATGATTGCCGGCCTGCAGCCGCTGTTGCTTGGTACGCTCGCCCATGAAGGCCGACTTTCTCCTTCGCAGATTGGACAGGCAGCGACAGCTGAGCTTCTCGCCATGGGTCTCGCCGCTTTCATTTCAGGCGCGGCCCTTAAACCAAAGCGCCTGAAGATCATCGCTGTGGTGATGTCGCTCGCTTTGGCGGCAATCGATATCGCCACACCCTATGTGCAGGGCGATGCGATCACTCTAGTGCGCGGCATCGCTGGCCTGCCGAGTGGCGTGTTGATGTGGATTACCATTGCCCTCATCGCTCGCACGCCAACTCCGGAACGGTGGTCTGGCGTCTATCTCACGGTGCAAACGCTTGCACAGTTCGCGATGGCCACCGCCCTGTCTGTTGCCGTTGTGCCCACCTACGGCTCAGATGGCGGCTGGTTCGCGCTCGCTGCATTCTGCATCGCGACCGCCTTCGTAGCCCTGTTCATCCCCAGCAGCTACGCGCCGCTTCCCAAGACCGAAAGCAACAGCTCTCTTCCCGGCGTGCTCGGCTGGTTCGCTTTGCTTTCGGCGTTTCTGTATTCGGCTTTTACCATTGGCGTTTGGGTATATGCCGAACCGCTATCCAGACAGGCAGGCCATGATCCCGGCATAACTGGCGCTGCTGTTTCCATATCGCTCGCCTGCCAGGTCGCGGGGGGCGCTGCTGCAACGCTTCTGGCTGGACGGATCAACTGGCTATGGACCGCCATTGTCAGCGCCGTTCTCAACCTTGGCGTGCTGATCGGCTTCTATGTCTTGCCCGGACCTGAGGCTTTTCTGGTTCTGTCAGGCGCCTTCGGCTTCCTGTGGCTGTTCGTTCTGCCTTTCCTTGTGCCAATGGTGATCGAGGCAGACCCCACGCGCCGCGCTGCGGTGCTGATCGGCGGCGCACAGGTGCTTGGCGGCAGCTTCGGGCCGTTCTTTGCGTCGATGCTGGTAACGGACGCTGACTCGCGAGGTGCGATCCTGTTTGGCGGCGCCTGTCTGATCGGCGCTATAGTGCTGGCCTTTGCCCTGCATCAGGCTCGCCCCCGCATCGTACAATCCGGCAGTTGACCATGGCTGTCGCAAAGCGAACCAAGCGAAAGCCGCAGACTTTACGCGCCGCACCCAAGCAAGAACGCGCGGTACAGACCCGTGAGCGGCTGCTCGACATCGCAGGCGCCCTCCTCGCAGAAGTTGGCATCGAGCGCATCTCGACTAACATGATTGCCGCTCGCGCGGGCGTTTCGCCTGCCGCACTCTACCGTTACTTCAGAGACAAGTACGCCATTCTTGAAGCTCTTGGCCGACGATTCATGGATCGTCAAAACGTCGCTCTCTTTGCTTGGCTGGAGACGCATAAGCCCGGCGGCCTTGAAGCGTTATCCGCACATACCGAAGACTTGCTACGCGCGACCGCTGACGTGACAGCCAGCGAGCCCGGCGGGGTATGGATAGAGCGAGCCCTTCGCGCGGTGCCCCAACTGGCGCATATCCGCGTGGAATCCCACCGCGAGGTCACGGATGCGATGCTGGAGGTTTATGCTCCACTTCTGCCGCGCATGAACCGCCGGACGCTTTGGCGCCGCCTCCGCATGTCAGTTGAACTGGGTTACGCGATCGATGAAATGCTGAGTGAAGAGGACCGCATCCCGCGCGATGAAATATTTCGCGAGGCCGCCGCCCTCTTTGCCAGCATCAGCCTTGAGGACAAATAATGGAGACGTGGTCGAACTGGTCTGGAAGCGTCTCCGCGACTCCCACTCGGGTCGAGCGGCCGCACAACGAGGCGGAACTGGCGAAACTCGTGCGGGAAGCCAGTAAAGTACGCGTTGTGGGCGCGGGCCATTCTTTCATGCCGCTGTGCGAGACAGATGGCACACTGCTCTCTCTTGCCGAGATGGAAGGTGAGATCGAGGTCAGCGCAGACTGCACTCGCGCGTCAGCGCCGGCCGGAACCTCGCTCGACAAGCTGACGGATGCCCTCTGGAAGAAAGGCGCGTCACTGATCAATCAAGGCGACGTGAACCCGCAGGCCCTTGCTGGCGCGATAGCGACAGGCACGCATGGGACAGGCGCTACGTTGGGTTCTCTTTCCACGACCGCGCGTTCGTTCCAGCTGCTGACGCACGACGGCTCGCTTGTTTCGTGTAGCGCAACCGAGAATGCCGACCTGTTCGAGGCGCAGCGCCTGTCTCTCGGTCTGATGGGCATTGCAACGCGTATCGAAATTGATGTGCTGCCCGCCTACCACCTTGAAGAGCGCCTTGAGGTCTATCCGCTAGATGAGATCGCCGAGCGCTGGGATCAGCTTGCTGCGGACAACCGGCACGTCGAGTTCTTCGTGTTCCCCTATGCCGATCTCGCCATGCTGAAAATCCTGCACCCGAAGCCCTCCGAAGGCGACATGCGGGCACAGAAGGACATGGACGACACGGCTTTTCGTCGCGTCTGCGACATCTGCAAGACCTTCCCGTTCATGACGGCCCACCTGCAACGCCGTCTGCTACCCAAGCAGATGAAGCGCCGCCGAGTTGGCCCGGCCTATCGCATCTTCCCGTCTGACCGCACCGTCAAATTCGAGGAGATGGAATATGAACTGCCGCGAGAAAATGGCTGGCCGGCACTGCGCGAAGTGATCGCGTGGATAAGAAAGAAGTGGCTGCCAGTGGCGTTTCCGTTCGAATTCCGCCTCGTTGCGGCGGACGATATCTGGCTCAGCCCGTTCAACGGCCGTGTTGGCGCGTCTATTTCGATGCACCAGTATCACCGCATGGCGTGGCGCGAGATTTTCGTCGAGGCAGAAAAAATCTTCCGCGCTCATGACGGACGGCCCCATTGGGCCAAGCGCCATACGCTGACCACTGCGGACCTTCACGCGCTCTACCCTCAGGCCGCGAAATTCTGTGCGGTGCGCGAAGGCGCCGATCCACCTGCGAAGTTCGCCAACACTCACCTCTCCAAACTGTTCGACATCCAGGCAAAGCCATGAACGACCGCGAGCTTCACACGCACCTGATCGGGCAGCAGGGCGGTCGCAAGAGTTTCAACACGCCTGTCCTGGTGATCGACGTCGACATGCTTGACCGAAACATCGCGACGATGGCGGCTTTCGCGAGTGAGCACGGCCTCGCGCTACGCCCGCACGCCAAAACCCATAAGAGCGCTGACATCGCTCAGAAGCAGATCGCAGCCGGCGCGGTGGGCGTATGCTGCGCCAAATTGGGTGAAGCTGAGGCCATGGCCGACGGCGGCGTGGCCGGAATACTCATCACTTCGCCAGTGGTTTCCGCGCCGGCGATTGCACGACTGATGCAGCTCAACGCGCGCATTCCTGACCTGCGTGTTACAGTCGACAATCCCGCCAATGTCGTTGCACTCAACGCCACAGCAAAGGTCGCTGGCAAAGCCCTGCAGGTGCTAATCGATATTGACCCCGGCATTCGCAGAACTGGCGTCCCGTCGCCCGAAGCGGCCATTGCAGTCGGTCACAGCATCGCTGCAGGATCGTCCCTTCGCTATCTCGGCGTACAGTATTACTGCGGTCGCGAGCAGCACGTAGAAAGTTACGCTGATCGTCGCGCGGCGGTTGAGGACCGCACAGCGTATCTCGGCGAAGTCATCGCGGCCCTTACCGGCATTGGCATGCCGCCCGAAGTGATCACCGGCGGTGGCACCGGGACGCACCGCATCGACGCGGAGCTTGGTGTCTTCAACGAGTTGCAAGTCGGGTCATATGTATTCATGGACCGCCAGTATAATGAGTGCGACCTCACAGGCGCGGGAGTCGAAACCCAGCCTTACGAAACCTCGCTTCAGATCGATGCTCGCGTGGTCAGCGCCAATACGCCTGGCCTAGCAACTCTGGATGCCGGCTTCAAGGCGATGGCGACAGATGGCGGTCCGCCCAGCATTCTGTCAGGCGCACCGGCGGGTGCGCCGTTTCACTTCATGGGCGACGAGCATGGCCTGATCGTCGCGGGCGACCAGAAGATCGCCATTGGCGATATTGTCACGCTCGCCGCTCCACACTGCGACCCGACCGAGAACCTTTACGACTTCTATCACGTCGTGCGTGGAGACACTTTGGTCGACATCTGGAACGTGCAGGCGCGTGGCCGTTCGCGATAATGCAGCCGCTCAGGCTTTCTTGCGCCCTTTCGCCAGAAGCTTAAGCACCTTCTCGGTTCGCGCGAGCCGATCCACCGGGGCGGCGATCGAGGCGTCCAACAGCAGGCGCTCATTCTTGGCTCGCAATCCTGCAGCTATTGCACGGCGTGCCATTGGAACACGAGGCGTGAAGGCAATCGCCTGCGGCCCTGCTTCCACCTTTGCGATTTCAGCCTGTCGCGCCAGCACGCGCGCGTTCGCCATGCGCAGCAGGACGGCTGCCTCGGGCGGCTCCGTACCGAAGCGATCGACCAGTTCGTCCTCAAACGCGTCCAGTTCGGCGCGCGACATCAGGCGAGCCAGCCGCAGATAAAGCGACAGCCGTGTATCGGTTTCGGGAATCCAGTCCGGCGGCAGACGCCCGCCTAGCCCGACATTGATAACCGGCGTCCAGCGTTCCAGCTTTTCGCCGCGTGCCTCGCGAACGGCGCGCTCCAGAAGGTGCTGATAGAGATCGATGCCGATCAGCTTCATGTGACCGCTCTGGGCATCGCCGACAAGATCGCCCGCGCCGCGAATGTCGAGGTCACGCGCACTGATGGCGAAACCCGCCCCGAGGCGGTCCAGCGACTCCAATGTTCGAAGTCGCTTGCGGGTCGACTCTGCCAACGCGACGCCGGGCTCCGTCGTCAGCAGTATATGGCCCCGTCTGTTGCCGCGGCCGACGCGGCCACGCAGCTGGTGAAGCTGGGCAAGACCGAAGCGATCGGCGCGCCAAACGATCATCGTGTTGGCGCGGGGGACATCGAGCCCCGCCTCGATAATGTTGGTGGCCAGCAATACGTCGCCAAGGCCCGATGCGAACCGCACCATGGCGCTGTCAATCTGCGCAGGAGGCATTTCGCCATGCGCTTTCAGCAGCGTCAGATCAGGCGTCAGGCGCTCAAGCTTTGCGGCGATGCCCTCGATATCCTGAATACGCGGCACGACCACAAAACTCTGCCCGCCGCGATCTTTTTCGCGTAGCAGCGCTGTGCGCACACGTCCTTCATCGAACGTGCCCGAAATCGTCCGGATCGGCTGGCGGCGCGCCGGAGGCGTTGCAATCACCGACATCTTCTTGAGGCCAAGCAACGCGTTCTGGAGAGTGCGCGGTATCGGCGTAGCCGTCAGGCTGAGGACGTGGCCATTCACGGCCAACTTACGCAGCGTCGCCTTGTCCGCCGCGCCGAAGCGCTGCTCTTCATCGATTACTACGAGCGCCAGCTTGGCGTAGGACACATCTTTCGCCGCCACCGCGCCGGTGCCGACGACGACCGAGATAGAGCCGTTAGCCAGGTCAGCTTTCACCCGCTTGCGTTCTGCCGCATCCGACAGCCGCGAGAGCGAAGCCACTTTCAGGCCCGTACGTTCGAACCTTGCCCTGAACGTTTCCAGATGCTGACGCACCAGAACAGTGGTCGGGGCGGCAATGACGACCTGCTTGCCTGCCAGCGCGACGAGCGCCGC
>JAUYSA010000182.1 GCA_030696545.1 Hyphomonadaceae bacterium | reverse complement strand
GGGGAATTGCCTCCATCAGTCCGTAGGACTGGGGGAGGTGGATCGCCGCGTCTTCGCGGCGAGACGGAGGGGGCACACGCTCACCATTCTGGAAGCGGATCTTCGATCCGCGTTCCCCGCGAAGGCGCGGGTGAGGAGTGGCGCCGTAGGCGCGAATTGGTCCCGGGGACCAATTCGAACGACGCAAGCCCTGAGCTATGCGAAGGGCCTCCAGTCCTCTTGAACAAACAAGCGCGCAAAGCGCCCAGAATCCTCTCGCGGTATTCTGGATTCCCGCCTTCGCGGGAAACCCGGCTGTCAGGTCTCGCAACCTAACTAAAGCCGGATCAAAATCCGCACCCACCCCAACTCGCCCTCCCGCGAGATCGCGGCCCCGCGCCTATCCCTTGTTGTTGCCGCCCCAACACAGCGCGCCCGCCACCCTCACCCCGCACCAATCTGCCGCAGTGACTTGCCCCCCTCCCCGCCAGAGCCTTCCACCACAGTTGGCCTGAAGGAGAACACGCATGCTCCACGCCCGACGCGCCGCCATGGCCGAAGCCAGTTGCACTGCAACGCTCGCCGCCATCGGCATCACTTCGATCCACGCAGCTTCCACACGCACGACGCAGGGCCAGTTCGATCGCGAACTCCACCTCCGCGTCAGCGACGGGTTCACGCGGCAAAGCTGGCGCAACGGACTCCAGACCTGGAACGAAACCCGCGACACGCTGGCGATGGAGAAAGACGAGATCGTCCGGATCACCATCGTCAACGACACGCCGGCCGTGCGCGTCGTCTCGCTGGGCGATGGCCGTGCGATGCTGCGCATTCGTCCGGGGGATGCCGCATGTATCGATCTTTTCGTCGACAGCTTCGACCCGTTTGAAATCGCGGTCGTCGGTCAACCTCCGCTATCGCGGCCGGTTCGCGTTCGCGGCGAAGGACTGAGCCTCAGACAGCCCGCAGCGGATTGAATGACGAGATAAGCTCCCACAGCCCGTTGTCAGCGCCCGGCGCGGACGCGCCGATCATGTGGGACCGCACGCTCGCCGCTTGTCTCAGATCGCTGAACGCCTGCTTCTCGCCGACAGAAAGATTCCGCGCCGCCACGAAGTGCATCGGAGAGTCAGCAAACGCGCGCTCATCAACAGCCTGCGACTCAAGCGTGATCAAGCCGCCATGCCTGCGATCCCGCCGGATGCGCTCGGCAAGGCTCATAACGCCAGCGGCAGGCCCTTCCAGCATCTGCAGGAAAGCGCCCTCGTAGAAAAGCAAAAGGCCGGTGATGCCGGCCCTCGCATTCGCTGATTTTGCGCGCAGATAAATACGGTCGAGCTCTTCAGCCCGGAGCACGCCAAGGGCCGTGCTCATATAGACGATGCGATGCAGGGCTCCGGAAGGCATGGCCGACTCCGTTCAACCTTCGGGAATCATGATCCAGCAATGGTGAACAGGAAATTAGCGTTTCTGTCGCACTACGGTTCCGTGACGCGCTGTGACTCAGCCGACACGTCCAATCAGCACTCTCATTCCGTAGCTGCCACCAGCGCCGCGACTGCGTTGGCCAGCGTGACGGTTTCAGTATCGCCCTCGCCATTCACGCGCTCGGGCCGCCAGCGCCGCTGGAAGGCGCGCACCACCGCAGCGGTCTTTTCATCGAACACGCCGGTTACTGAAATCAGATAGCCGATCGCTGCGAGATCGCGCTGCAATCCCTCGACCGTCATTCCCGCATCGCCCAGCGACGCGCCGTGCGTCATCCACGGCTCCGGCCGCGTCGGCTGAGGCCACAATCCTATGCCGGCCTCCGCGAGCCGCTTCCACGGAAAGCGCTCGCCGGGATCTTCCTTGCGATCCGGCGCGATGTCGGAATGCGCAACGATCCGCTCCGGCGGAATCGCCCAGCGCCCGAGAATGCCCTGGCAGAGCCTGATCACCGCTTCGATCTGCACATCGGGATAAGGCGGCAATCCGAAATCATGACCGCCATTCACGATCTCGATGCCGATCGAGCGCGAATTGATATCCTCATCCCCGCGCCACCAGCTCCGCCCAGCCTGCCACGCCCGCTTGTCCTCGGCGACGAGCTGGAAAATGCGTCCATCCTCTTCGACCATGTAGTGCGCCGAAACCCGCGGCTCGTTGAGGTCGAGCATACGGGCCAACGCCGTCGGCCCGTCCTTCATGCCGGTATAGTGCAGCACCAGCATGTCGAGCGGTTGCAGCCGTTCGTTGAAGTTGGGACTTGGCGCCTGGATAATCTGAAGTGTCATGGTCCGATCTTGTCTCCAACCGGCGCCTCTGGAAAGCGCCGGTTCCGCCGCGCCATGATGACGCCGACGCCAGCCAGCGCGACACTGGCCCCGATTATCAGCTTCGCCGTCAACGGCTCGCCCAGAAGCGCGATGCCGAGCACGACGCCCCATATCGGGGTCATCAGGGTCAACGGCGAGATCAGCGTCACATCGTACTTCTTGATCATCCGGTAGAACGTCCCGTGGCCGAAGATCGAAACCGCCAGCACGGCGAACGCCGTCGACAGGTAGATCAGCGGATCACCCGACATCACGGCTTCAACCTGCCCTGTCTCCGTGGCGAACGACATGGCCATCAACGGGATCACCGAGAATGTGCCTACCCAGGCCTGCAGCTTCATCGCCGACATCGGCTCGATCCGCTTCATCAGCACGCTGGCCGCAGACGATGAGACGGCTGCGAGAATGAGGAAGATCAGGCCAAGCGTCAGCGAGAAGCCTTCAGGCTCGATCGCGATGATCATCACCCCGGCAAAGCTCATCACGATGCCCAGCCCGCGCCGCCAGCCGATCTGCTCGCCGAGAAACATCATCGAGAAGATCGTCGTGATCGGCACACCAAGCTGGCCAATAACCGCAGCCGCGCTGGCCGAGGCATTCGCGAGCCCGAGGAACAGAAGCCCGAACTGCACCGCCCCCATGCCCATGCCGATCAGGAACATCAGCCCGATCTGCCGCGGCGCCGGAAACAGGAATGGGGCCAGCAGCAACCCGACCAGACCCAGCCGCACGCCGGCAAAGAACACCGGCGGCACGTCCGCCACCGAAATGGTCCAGCGCGTGATCACCAGGTTCAGCGCCCAGATCAGGCACACGACAAACAGAAGGCCGAAGTCCGCGGGTTTCATCCACGGGTCCTGACAGGAAAAACTGGCGAAGCAACGCCCCGGTCAAAGACCTTTCGCCCCGCGCGGGCGCGCGGACAAGCCCCGGAACGATGAAAGAAAAGCTAGATCTCGATGACCCAGCCGTCGGCCGTGCGCTTGGCTTCCAGCGTGGCAGGCGCGCCGTCTTCCGCCCGGTGCGCCGGCTTGCGGCGTGGTCGGGCAAAGGTCAGGAACACTGCCGCGATCGCCAGCATCAGACCGATGAACGTGGTTGCGACTAGAGCGGCGAAAGCCGCTACGAGCAGAAATATCCCAAACCCCGCCTTGGCGAGAAACCCGCCAAGCGACTTGAGCGCGAGATGAAAGCGCGTGCTGAAGTCAGAGCGTCCGAGAGTCTCGGTCATTTAGGGCTCCTTGCACTTTCAAAGGTGCGCCCGCTGACCCGAAAGTCAATCGGCCCGCGTCAGAAAACCCCGCTCCGCGCGGATTCGCGCATAGGCCGTCGTGATCGCCGCCGATTTCTCATTCGCCACCGGCTCATATTCCCGGGGCGCGGATTTCACGGCCACCGCCGTGTCAGGATGATTCTCGAGCATCAGGCGACGGTAAGCCGCGCGCACATCCTCGAAAGACGCGGTATGTGAAAGTCCCAGCACAAGGTAGGGATCATCCGCCTCCAGCCCCATATGGCTCGCCTTTATGCGGCGGAACTGATCGTCGTTGAAGCCAAACAGGTCGGACACGCTCTTCAGGTACTCGACCTCGTCAGCGGTGATTATCCCGTCAGACGCGGCAATCTGGAACAGGCCGTCGAGTACGCCTTCAAGCAGGCAGGGCCTGTCGCTGTATCTGCGGGCGATGCGGCGCGCGTAGTTCTCGTATCCGATCACGGTCTGTCGCGCGATGTTGAACACGCGCCTTATTGCCGCCTCATCCGATGGCGCCGCGCGGAACACGCGCGAAAAAGCCGCCACTTCGTCAATGGTCACAAGCCCATCCGCCTTAGCCAGCTTCGCGCCAAGACCAACAATCGCAGCTGTAAACTCAAGGTCGTTGGGATCAGGCCCGCACAGCGCCGGCCCGACATCTGTGCCAGGCGGCAGCTCATCCTCGAAGGCCCGCCGCGCCAGCGACGACAATTGCGACCAGATGCTCATAAAGCGGTTCTATGCACCCGCGTGGTGGTGCGACGCAATCGGTACTCAGCTCGCAGGGTTGGAATCAGGAAAGGGCTTCCCAAATATCTGCTGCTCGCGGAACCCCAAGCGTTCCCGAGAGTATTTCCCGCTCAGTCGCCTAGCGACAGCGAAACAGGTTCTGACCCGGCGATCTAGTCCCCCCACGTCCCCCCGCCGGGAAAGGAAGCGCCGCCGCCACCCTCACGGGCTGGCGGCGGTTGCCTTTTCAGGCGACGTTTATTGCTTCGACCAAGGGTTTGTCGAACCGATGTGACGCATCAGGGCGTCAGCGCCGATGACCGGACCTGTGGGTCCGCCAGCAGTCACCTTCATCACGTCTGAGCGAGCAGCAGTCTGTTCGCGGCCTTGGCCCTTGCGATGGCTCGACGGTTTCTGGCCGCGCGGCTTTTGACCTTCCGCGCTGCGTGGAGACTTCGCTTCACCATTGCGCTGCGGACCATTGCGGTTGCCTTCAACGCCAGCTGCACCGCCATTGCTGCGACCACCGCGGCGACGGCCGGAACGGCCCTCGCCTGCCTTGGCGCCATCGGCCCGCTGTTCCTGCGGACGAACTTCGCCTGCGGGACGCTGATCACGGCGCTGGTCATCGCGGCGCGGCTGTTGCTGGCGACGCGGTTGCGGAGAGCCGCGCGATTCGGCGCGAGCGCCGCCACGGCCACGCTTCTCGTCTTCGTTCACATTGGCCGAAAGCTGGGCCAGCGTCTGATCGTTACGGCGATCAGTGCTGGGAATCTTCTGGCGTGTCGTGCGTTCGATGTCGCGCAGCAGCGAACGTTCGTCCTCGGCGCAGAACGCCACGGCCGAACCATCCTTGCCCGCGCGGGCCGTACGGCCGATGCGGTGAACATACTGTTCGGGAACATCCGGCAGCTCATACTGGACGACGTGCGAAACCGACGAAATGTCGATGCCGCGCGCTGCGATGTCGGTGGCGACCAGCGCCCTCACCTTGCCGGCCTTGAACTCTGCCAGAGCGCGTTCGCGCTGGCCCTGGCTCTTGTTGCCATGGATGGCCATGGCGGCGACGCCGCCGCCTTCAAGAATGCGGGCAACCTTGTCGGCGCCGCGCTTGGTGCGGGTGAACACCAGCACGCGCGAATAATCCGGCTTGGCGAACAGCTCGGTGAGCAGGCCGCGCTTGCGGCCGGCTTCGATGAAGACGACCTGCTGGTTGACGCGTTCGACCGTGGTTGACGGCGGCGCAACCGAAACCTTGAGCGGGTCCTTGTTGAGCAGTTCGTTGGCCAGCTTCTCGATGTCCGACGGCATGGTGGCCGAGAAGAACAGGTTCTGGCGCTGCTTCGGCAGGTGTTTCACGATCTGCTTGATCGGCACGATGAAGCCCATGTCGAGCATCTGGTCGGCTTCATCCAGCACGAAGATTTCGACGTGCGAGAGATCGGCATCACGCTCGCCAAGGTGGTCGAGCAGGCGGCCCGGGGCCGCGACGATGATATCGACGCCACGCGCCAGAGCCTGACGCTGTGGGCCATGGCCAACGCCGCCGAAGATGGTCGCGACGCTGAAGCCCATCTGCGAACCATAGACCTTGAACTGGTCAGCGATCTGGGTCGCGAGTTCGCGCGTCGGCGACAGCACGAGCGCGCGGCAGCCATAACGTGGCGCGGCTTTCCGGTTGGCCGCGAGACGGTGAAGGATGGGAAGTGCGAAGGCGGCGGTCTTGCCTGTGCCTGTCTGCGCGATGCCGAGCAGGTCGCGGCCTTCCATGACGCCCGGAATCGCAGCGAGCTGGATCGGGGTGGGCTGGGTGTAGCCCTTCTGGGTCAGCGCCGCGAGAATCGAGGCGTTGAGTCCGAGATCTTTGAATTGGGTCAAAGTGGGAGGTTTCTTTCGTGTGCGCGAGCGTGCGGACGCTCGTTTGCTACGAGTCCGCCGGAGGCGCTGTCTTTATGGGACTGCCCGGCGCGAGCGGGCGATCATGCGATCGTTTCAGGGCGCTCAACGGGCCGGGACCTGTTCTCAGGACCCTCACGCAGCCGGAGCGCCGATAGCGTTCACTTGACGAACGCGAGGGGCATATCGCGGCTAAAAACCCTAAAGTCAAGCTAACGGCGTGTAATCGAGCGCATAGGCCGCAGCGTTCAGCCACCCATGATGAGGGCGCCAACCAGTAGGCCGATCTCGATCCTGACCCAGGAAAGATCGACGCGTCGAAGCGTATTAACCACGGCTTCTGCCATGCAAACTCCGCCTGCCGCGCGCCCCGACTCGCCAGCATCGGGATCAGCGTAGGCGGCGCACGGACGCCCGCAATCGCGCGCATCCAGCAGGCGAGGACACGCGGCCAACTATCCCCAGCGATGTTGTGTTGAAGACGATGTTGAGCCACAGCCTGCGCGCATGACTGCTTCGTCGAACAAGCGCGCAATCATCGTCGGCGCAGGCCCCGCTGGCCTCGCTGCGGCGGAAGTCTTGGCGCAGGCCGGCGTCGAGGTGATTATCCGCGACCGGATGCCGAACCCGGCGCGCAAATTCCTGCTCGCTGGACGTGGCGGCCTCAATCTCACCCATTCAGAACCGCTGGCGACTTTTCTCACGCGCTATGGCGCAGCGCAGTCTTCACTCGAACCCGCCATACGCGCCTTCACGCCGGATGACCTCCGCGCATGGTGCGAGCAGCTAGGCATCGAAACCTTCGTTGGCTCAAGCGGCCGGGTGTTCCCAAAGCAGATGAAAGCATCGCCCCTGCTCCGCGCCTGGCTCGCGCGCCTCGCCGGACTTGGCGTGAAGCTTGTCACGCGCTCGCGCTGGACGGGGTGGGACGGCGACGCCGTGACGTTCGACACGCCAGGCGGGCCGCAAACAGAAGCCCCTGGCGCGATACTCTTCGCGCTTGGCGGAGCAAGCTGGCCGAGGCTTGGCTCGGATGGTTCGTGGATCGAAGCCTTCACCATGCGCGGTGCTGACGTAACCTCGCTTAAGCCGTCGAACAGTGGCTTCCTCGTTTCATGGTCGGACATTTTCCGTGACAGGTTTGCTGGCCATCCCATCAAGGCCGCGCATTTCGTGCACGATGCCGCGGAAGCATCCGGCGAAGTCATCATCACCCGGACCGGCATTGAAGGCGGCGCGATCTACGCTCTTTCGCCTGCGCTGCGCCACAGTATCAGCGCCGTGGGACATGCCGACCTCACCATCGACCTGAGCCCAAACCTCACAGCCGGCGAACTGGCTCGGAAGATCGCCAGCGCGCCATCGGGAACATCCACGGCCAACCGCCTCCGCCGCACAGGAATTTCGCCGGTCGCCGCCAGCTTGCTGCGCGAGCGCCGAGGTGGCCCCGGCCTTCCCAACGAACCGGATGAACTCGCGACTCTCATCAAAGAGTGCGTCATTCCACTAGCCGGAGTAGCGCCAATTGAACGCGCAATCTCCACGGCAGGCGGCATCAGCTGGAACAGCCTGAACGCCGACTACTCACTGAAATCCGACCCGCGTACATTCGTCGCCGGCGAAATGCTGGATTGGGAGGCGCCGACCGGCGGCTACCTCCTGCAGGCGTGCTTCGCCACGGGACGCGCCGCGGCGAAGGGAATGCTGGCCCGCCTCTTCTAGAACGCGCCCGCCACCGTCAGCGTCACGGTCGGCCCGAATGTGGAAACGCGATCCTCGGTCGATGAGAACACGCCTGGCGGAATCCGGTTTGGCGTGAAGAAGCGACGGTTCACTTCGCGCTCCTGATTGAAGATGTTTTCCGCCGTCATCCGCACCAACGCGCCACCCAGGAAAGCGGTCGTCTCGACGAACATGTCGAGGTCGCCCTCTCCAGGATCGGCGATCTCGATGCGCTCGTGCCGGAAATCCGGCGTGGCGCCGACGCTCGAATAGTCGCCGCCCCAAGCAAATTTCATTGACGGAACATCCTGCCGGAAATCTATCGACCAGTCGTATTCCTGTTCGGAGGAAATCCTGCGCGTCTCGCTGGTAAGAGGGTCAGTCACTTCGCTTTCCTGCGCGCCAACATTCAGCTTCAGGATGCCGTTGGCGACGCCGATCCCATCCAGCGCCAGCGTCGCCTCGACCCGCCCACCCCAGCGCGTGCCGTCGCCGACATTGCCGATCGCCGTGCGGAAACAGGCCGCAGGCGTAGGCACGACTGTGATGCACGCTGCAGGCGTCGAAAGCTGCGAGGCGATGAAATCCTGCGTATCTTCGATGTCGTCGTAGAACGCCGTCACCGATATCGAGCCACGCTCTCCTATGGGGCGCTTCCACTGCAGGTTGGCTTTCCAGCTCTGTTCCGGCTCAAGGTTCGGGTTGCCGACATTCGCCGTGTTGCTGATCGAATCCAGCCCCGTAGCAAAATCCGCAAAGTCGAGCTGGGACACATCGCGCAGCAGCGACAGCCTGATCTGGTCTTCGGCAGTCGGCGTCCAGCTCGCGACCACACGCGGCTTGGCGTAGGTAAAGTCGCGCTCCTGCGTAACGTCACCCGATTGCGAGATCGTGGAGACCTCATAGTTGAGAGCGCCCTCAAGCGTCAGCTGCGGGCTGACGCGCCAGACGTCGGTGATCGACGCCTCGACGCGCTCCTCTTCCACTTTCGTGGATGCGATCGGCACCGGGATGACCGAGAACGGCCCGCCGAACGGACCAAACTCACGCTGGCGATTCACCTCGCGATAGTTGTACGCGCCCTCAAGCCCGAACTCGACCGTGTGGGATGTATCGGGCTTGATCGTCCACACCCCGCGCAGCACATGCTCGCCCGCCTTGTTGTCAGACGTGTCGCGCACCTGCGTGAATGTCGTGCCCGTGAAAGCTTGGGTGAGAAGCTGCTGCGGCCGCCAGTTCACCGTTCGGTTCACGAGGATCAGCTTGACCGCGTTCTCCGGCGAGAATTTGTGTTCCCAGTCGCCGCCAGCATCGACGTACCAGATATCCTTCTCCTCATAGTCGAGAAAGATCCCGCCGACCGGCGTGCCGTTCGCCAACCGCACATCAGCGGCGGCGTTATTCGAGAACAGGCGCGGCAGGATACGGAAGTTGGCATTCACCGTATCGCGTGCCGTCGGCGTCCAGTTGGCCGCGCCGATCACGAGAAGCTCGCCCACCTGCTGCTGATAGTGTTCCGACTGCCGCGTCGTCACGACGCCCAGCGCGTTGGCGAAAGTAACGTCCACCTCCTCGCGCTCGCCGAGGCTGCTGCCCTGCACCGCAAGACGGAAGCCGAAATCGTCGGTCTTCCATGACCGCGTGCCGCCGACCTGCGCGCCCTGCCGGCCCTGATCATACCAGCGCGTCGTCGCCGCCCATGTCGTCGAGACTTTCAGCTCGCTTGCCGGCTTCAGCACGACGTTGGCCAGCTCGGTATAACCGCGCACGTCAATGTCGCCCGCTGCGGAAGCGCGTATCAGCTCGATGCGCAGGACGTCGCGCGCTGAAATCCGGCCAAGCTCGTCACTGATGGCGTCTTTAGAACTCGTGCGCCGTCCATCGACCAGCACGTTGCCAGCAGTCGCGCCGAAGCCGCGCAGGTCTTCGCCTTCATCAATGCGGAAACCCGGCAGCTGGCGCACCATGTCGAGCGCCGTGACAGGCGCAAAGCGCGCGAAAAACACCGGCTCAAATGCCTGCACGCCTTCAGGAGTGTTTGCGGGAGTTACGGCTGGCGGCGTCTGCTGGGCCCAGGCTGTCCCCGATAGGGCCAGCACGCTGACCGCCATAGCGGCCACCTTCTTCCAGTTGTTCACGTCCGTCCTCCCCTTGGTCAACCCGTCGGCGCTTGAGACCAGATGGCCCGCGCAACGTTTCCTGTTTGTGAACGAAGTGGATGACGTTCACTCAATCGACCAGAGAACAGTGAAACGCAGGGGAAGCGGAAAGTCGACTGAAAACAGTGACCCGGCTGATTCGTCCGTCCCAAAAAGAGAGACGCAGCCCAGCCCTACGTTATCGCCAGTTTCTAGTAGTTGAGGATGGGTCTCAGCCATCTTTCGGCGGTCGCAAGATCCCACCCCTTCCGGCGGGCGTAATCCTCGACCTGATCCTTTTCGATTCGGCCCACCGCAAAATAGACCGCGTCAGGGTGCGAGAAATACATGCCCGAAACGCTCGCCGGCGGGTTCATGGCGTAGCTGGAGGTCAGATCGATACCAGCCCTCTCAGTCGCGCCGAGCAGGTCGAACAGCGTCTTCTTCTCTGTGTGATCAGGCTGCGAGGGATAGCCAGGCGCCGGACGGATACCCTGATACTTCTCCGCAATCATGTCGTCATTCGTAAGCGTCTCGTCAGCCGCATAGCCCCACAGCTCGCGACGAACTTCTGCATGCAGGTATTCCGCAAACGCCTCTGCAAAGCGATCGGCCAGCGCCTTGGTGATGATCGAAGAATAGTCATCACCCTTGTCGATGAATTCCTTCGCCTTCTCCATCTCGCCATGACCGGCTGTCACGGCAAAGCCGCCAACATAGTCGGCGCTCTTCGGAGCCATGAAATCCGACAACGCGAACTGTCCCTTGTCGTTTGTCTTCTCCATCTGCTGGCGCAGCGTAAAGAAGCGCGCGCGCTCGGTCTGTCGGGTTTCATCCGTCCAGATGACCACATCGTCGCCGTCCGCGTTCGCGGGCCAGAAGCCAACGACGCCCTTCGCCTTGATCCACTGCTCGCCGATCATCTGCTGAAGAATGCCCTGCGTATCATTCCACAGCGACCGCGCCGCCTCGCCAACCACGTCATCCTCGAGGATCATCGGATAACGCCCGACCAGATCCCAGCTCGCGAAATACGGCGTCCAGTCGATGTAGCGCGCCAACGTCGCCAAGTCGGCCTCGATCTCGCGAACGCCGATGAAGGAGGGCTTCGGCGGCTCGTAGTTGCTCCAGTCGATCTTCGGCGCCATCTCGCGCGCCGCCGTCAGGCTGACCCGCGCCTTCGCCTGCCCGCCCGAGCGCGAGTCGCGAATCTTCTGGTACTTGTCCTTCATGTCAGCCCAGAACTTGTCGCGCGAGTCATCGCTGATCAGCTGGCTGACAACGCCCACCGCACGGCTGGCGTCCAGAACGTGAACCACGGGCGCGTGGTTGAACATCGGCTCGATCTTGATCGCCGTGTGCGCCGGGCTGGTGGTTGCGCCGCCAATCAGCAGTGGCTTGTGAATGCCAAGGCGCTGCATCTCTGATGCGAAGTAAACCATCTCGTCGAGCGACGGCGTGATCAGGCCCGACAGGCCGATCATGTCCGCGTTCTCGCGCTGCGCCGCCTCGAGAATCTTTTCGGCGGGAACCATCACGCCGAGATCGATCACTTTGTAGCCGTTGCACTGCAGGACCACGCCGACAATGTTCTTGCCAATATCGTGCACATCGCCCTTCACCGTCGCCATGATAACGACGCCGTTGGATTTGTCGGCCATGCCGGTGCGGAGTTTCTCTTCCTCCATATATGGCATCAGGTGCGCCACCGCCGCCTTCATCACGCGCGCCGATTTCACAACCTGCGGCAGGAACATCTTGCCCGCACCGAACAGGTCGCCGACGATATTCATGCCGTCCATCAACGGCCCCTCGATCACATGCAGAGGACGCTCGACCGATAGCCGCGCTTCCTCTGTGTCCTCGACAATGAACTCCGTGATGCCATTGACGAGCGCGTGCGCGAGGCGATCCTTCACCGGCTTCTCGCGCCAGCGTAGGTCCTTCTTCTGCACTTCGCCCTTCTGCCCGCGAAACTTCTCCGCAATCTCCAGCAGGCGATCCGTGCCATCTGGGCGTCGGTTGAGGATCACATCCTCCACGCGCTCGCGCAGTTCCGGATCGATATTGTCGTAGATATCCAGCTGCCCCGCATTCACGATCGCCATGTCGAAGCCGAGCTTGATGGCGTGATACAGGAACACCGAGTGCATCGCGCGCCGCACCGGCTCGTTGCCACGGAAGGAGAACGACACGTTCGAGAGACCGCCCGACGTGCGCGCATAGGGCAGGTTCTGCTTGATCATCTTCACGCCCTCGAAGAAATCGACGGCGTAGTTGTTGTGCTCCTCGATCCCGGTCGCGACAGCAAAAATGTTCGGATCGAAAATAATGTCTTCCGGCGGGAAGCCGATGCCGACCAGCAAGTCGTAAGCTCGCTTGGAAATCTCGTACTTGCGCTTGGCCGTATCCGCCTGCCCCTGCTCGTCGAACGCCATGACGACAACGGCCGCGCCGTAGCTCAGCGCCTTGCGCGCCTGCTCGAGGAACTGCGCCTCGCCCTCCTTCATGGAGATCGAGTTGACGATCGCCTTGCCCTGGACGTTCTTCAGCCCTTCCTCGATCACCTCCCACTTGGACGAGTCCACCATGATCGGAACCTTGGCGATATCCGGCTCCGCCGCGATCAAACGCAGGAAGGTGCGCATCGCCGCTTTGGAATCCAGCAGCCCCTCGTCCATGTTTACGTCGATGATCTGCGCGCCGTTCTGAACCTGCTGCCGCGCCACATCCACAGCCGCCGCGAAGTTACCCTCGACAATCAACTTCTTGAACGCCGCCGATCCGGTGACGTTCGTGCGCTCGCCGATATTGATGAAGTTTGCCGTGGACTTAGTCATGTCAGTAACTCAAATTCTTGAATGATCGGACGCCGTCGCGCCTGTTCGCGCAAAACGCAAAGTGCGCCTTGTCGAATGGCACTATGGTAACTCCGGTAACAACAAGCGTGCCGGGCTGAAGCTGAGCGCCGATCACCGAGTCGAACGATTCCGCCATCGAATGAAAGCGAACAAACGCGAGTTGATGCGCGCCCTCGTCCGCCACGTTCACGAAACTCAGCTCGGCATAGCTCTCAAGGTTGAAGCCATGTTTCGCTAGCGGATAGGCATCCGCCAGTTCGATGGGCTCGCCAATCACCGATCTGAAGACCTGCGCCTCCAGATCCTCCCAGCCATCGTACGTCGCCTCTGCAGGTCGGTGGCGAACGCCAACTCTGTCCAGAACGGGCGCAATGGCTTGTAGCGCCTCACGCATTGAGGCCATCAGGCTGGCTGCGGAATAGCTGTCCATGTCTACCTGGCCAACGTTCTGGCCGGCACGGCGGCCGTAACTTCGACTTCCACGAGGATGCCCGGCCGCACAAGCCCCGCGACCTGCACGGTAGAGCGCACCGGGCGGTTTGGTTGTGCATCGCTGCCGTAATGGCGGCCGTAGGCACGCATCATGCCGTCGAAATCCATGTTCCCGCCTGGCGTCGGCGCGGCGAGGAAGACTGTCATGGCGACCACATCGCCTTCCCCGGCACCCGCTTCCTTCAGCGCCGCCGCGATCTTGGCGAACACGTTCTCGGCCTGCCGCTCGGTGTCGCCGCTGAACGCTTCTGGATCAGGAATGATCCCCGGCAGGCGGATGGTGGCGTATCCCGGCGGGATGATGATGTGCTTCGCGTAGAACGCTGTGGGAGACGCATACACGCGCTGGATGGCGCCAACAGGCGCATGCGCCATTTCGGTCACATCTGCGATCACGCATCCGCCAAGCACAAGGCTGGCGAGGGAAGCCGCAAGTACGCGCATCATTCCGCCGCCTCCGACCGGATCAGTCCCGGCAGCCCATCGATGCTCTTCGCATTCTTCGTCAGCCGGCTCTCGTGCCACGCATCGAGCTCCATGTGATCGATATACCGGCGCAGCTGATCGCGCTCGCCCTTGAACTCCATGAACGGCACAGCCCAGCCACAGCTGTCCTGCACCTGTGTGATATCCGCAAAGATGATATCGCGCGCCCGCTCATGGCCCGGCGAAAACTTCGCGATCTCTTCGGCAAAGCCCGGATCGTTGAATTGCATCACCTGCCCGCGGCCATACAGCCGCATGATGTTCGGCGCGCCGTCATAGGCGCAGAACATGAAGGTGATCCGACCGTTCTCGCGCACATGCGCGACAGTCTCGGCGCCCGATCCGCCAAGGTCCGCATACGCCACCCTGTTCGGCCCAATCACACGGAAGCTGTCATAGCCCTTGGGGCTGAGGTTCACGCGTCCAGCATCCGAAAGCGGCGCCGTCGCGACGAAGAACATCTTCTGCGCCTGTATGAAAGCGACATGCTTGTCGTTCAGGCTGTCATAGAATTTGGCCATGCACCCCTCCCTCGCGCGGCGCGCCTACGTCTTGAACGCCAGCCACACCGCAATCGCAAGCAGCATGAGCGCTGCAACAAGCCCTGCACGACGCCGCCACTCCGGATGCGCCAGGACGCCCGTAAGCGCGCCAGCGCCGATCGCCAGCGCCACATGCACCGCCGTCGCGACCATCACATACAGCCACGTCAGAAGCTGTATCTGAAGCGGGTAGGATGCGTCCGCACTCACGAAGCCGGGCAGCACGGTGATGTAAAACAGGAAGGCCTTCGGATTGAGCAGGTTGGTGACAAGCCCGCGCCGGAACGCCGCCGCCAGCGCCTGCGCCTGCTTCACTTCCGGCTGCGGCGCACGCGCCTCGCGCCAGCAATCCCAGGCGAGATAGACCAGATACGCCACGCCCGCCCAGCGCAGCGTCTGATACAGCCACGGCGTATCGCGCACGACCTGCGCGAACCCGAACGCCGCCATCATCCCGATCGCCAGCAACCCCAGCGCCACGCCGCTCGCCGCCAGCAACCCAGCCGCCCGCCCACGCTGCGCGCTCAATAACACGATGTAGGCCATGTTTGGCCCCGGCGTCAGTTCGATCGCCAGGCAGGTTGCAAGGAAGGGCGCCAGGTCGATCCACAATTACGCCAACTCGAACGGCTCAAGCCCCGCCAACCGCAATGCATGGGGACGCTCAGGCGGGATACGCGGCTTCACGCCCTTCATGGCTTCCGCGACATGCCGGATATGGTCCGGCGTCGTGCCGCAGCAGCCGCCAAGGATATTGACCAGCCCCTCTTTCGCCCACTGTTCCACAGAATGTGCGGTCTCGTGCGGCTGCTCGTCATACTGGCCCATCTCGTTGGGCAGGCCAGCATTCGGGTAAGCCGCAACCAGCGTATCCGCCACGCGCGCCATCTCGGCGATGAAGGGCCGCATCAGGTCCGCGCCAAGCGCGCAGTTGAAACCAACCGCAAACGGCTTGGCGTGCTTCACCGAATTCCAGAACGCTTCTGTCGTCTGGCCAGACAGCGTGCGGCCAGAGCGGTCGGTGATCGTACCCGAAATCCAGATCGGCAGCTTCTCCTGCCCCTCGGCTTCCAGATCCATGATCGCCTTGATCGCCGCCTTGCAGTTCAGCGTGTCGGTGATCGTCTCGATCAGGTACAAGTCCACTCCACCCTCGTTGAGCGCGCGGATCTGGTCGCGATAGGCGTTATAGACTTCGTCGAAATCCACCAGCCGCGCGCCCGGATCGTTCACGTCCGACGACATGGACAGCATCTTGTTCAGCGGCCCGATCGAGCCGGCGAGGAAACGCGGCTTGTCCGGCTCCTTCGCCGTGAACTGGTCAGCCACCTCGCGCCCGATGCGCGCACCTTCATAGTTGATGTCCCACACCGCCTTGGCGTCGAGCTTGTAATCGTCCTGCGCGATCACGGTGCCGGAGAACGTGTTGGTTTCCGAAATATCGGCGCCGGCCTCGAAATACATCGCGTGCAGCTGGGCCACGAGATCCGGCCGCGTGAGGCACAGGATATCATTGTTGCCCTTCATCTGCCCGGCATGTGTAGCAAAGCGTGTCCCGCGATAGTCGGCTTCCTGCAGCCCCATCTTCTGGAACATCACGCCCCACGATCCATCAAGGATCAGGATGCGCTCCTTCGCAGTCGCCTTCAGCCTCGCGATACGTTCCTGCCTGTTCATTGCTGAACCTCCGGCTTGATCCCGAGCAGGCGGCAAGTCGATAGCGACAGCCCCGCCCGGTTCATCGTGTAGAAGTGAAAATGGTCGACGCCCTGCTCGGCCAGCTGGTTGCACAGCTCGGCCGCGATATGCGCCGTCACCAGATCGCGCGTCTCCGCGTCGTTATCAAGCCCGTCATAGAGTTCCGCGATGCGCGGGGGAATGGCTGTGCCGCACAGGTCAGCCATCCGCTTCAGCCCCTTGAAGTTCGACTGCAGCATGATGCCCGGCACAATCGGCTGATCAATGCCCGCCGCATGCGCCTCGTCGAGAAAACGGAAATAGACGTCCGGCGTAAAGAAGAACTGCGTGATCGCCCGCGTGGCGCCCGCATCGAACTTGCGCTTGAGGTTCTCGACCTCGCCTTTCAGCGAAGACGCGTCCGGATGTACTTCGGGATAGCAGCCCACCGAAATATCGAAGTCGGCAATCCCCCGCGCGCCCGCGATCAGGTCGTTGGCATAGGCGTAGCCGCCCGGATGCGGCGCGTACTTCGTGCCGATACCAGCCGTCGGATCGCCGCGCAGCGCCACGATGCGCTTCACGCCTGCATCCCAGTAATCCCTGAGAACCTGGTCGATCTCCGGCTTCGTCGCCGCGACGCAGGTGATGTGCCCCGCCGGCTTCAGCGACGTCTCCGACGCCATCTTGCGCACGATATCATGCGTGCGCTCGCGCGTTGATCCGCCCGCGCCATATGTCACCGACACATAGTCCGGCCGCAGCGGCTCCAGCCGTCGCACGGAATCCCAGAGCTTCTGCTCCATGTCCGGCGTCTTGGGCGGGAAGAATTCGAAGGAAACCTTGGGGGCGCTCATGCCGCCGACCTCTTTACTGACTTAAGACTATCCGCCGCCCACACCATCACCGAAACGCCCTTGTCGTCGGGCGCACGGAACGTCCGCGATGATGTCACCGCAAGCCCCGCCTTCTCGCCCCAGCGTACAAGATCGGCCTCGCTTACGCCGAGATGGCGATGTGCGTGATCCGTCCGCAGATGCTCCAGCGAATGCGGTGCAAACTCTACCACCACAAGCCGTCCACCCGGCTTCAGCACGCGCGCAGCTTCGTTCAGCGCCCGCGCAGGATCATCAAGGAAGTGCAGCACCTGATGGATGATCACCAGGCTGGCGCAATGATCAGGATAGGGCGAGGACGTTGCATCGCCATGGCGCACCGACGCGTTGGCGGCTTCCTGCAGTTTCGAGCGCGCCACCGTCAGCATCTGGTGCGAAAGGTCGATGCCCTCGACCCGGCGCGCCCTGGCCGCAAACAGCGACAGCATCCGCCCCGTGCCGGTGCCGAAGTCGATCACCAGATCGAACGGTCCCGCACCGGCGGCAGTCATCACGGCCTTCTCGATATCGACTTCAGAATAATGAAGCGCCCGCAGCTTGTCCCAGTCATCCGCCACGCGGGAGAAATACTGGTCGGCCGCCTCGGCCCGCTCCCCCTTCACTTCGGCAAGACGATTGCGGTCCCGGCGGATATCGGCGTCTTCCGGGTCGATGGCTGCGTTCAAAGTATCGACCAAAGCTCGCGCCCGTCCTTCAACCGGCAGGCGATAGAAAACCCAAGCCCCTTCCGGCAGCCTCTCGATCAGCCCGGCGCCAGTCAGGAACTTCAAATGCCTCGACAGCCGGGGTTGGCTCTGGTTCAGGACTTGCGCAAGTTCGCCTACTGACAGCTCGCCATGGGCGAGAAGCGCGAGAATACGGGCCCGCGTCACCTCGCCGGCGGCGCGTAGCTGCTGGACCAGAACGGACAGCGCTGCGGATTCCATATAAACGTATAAGCATATCCTTATATGAAATTCAAGACCTCCCCGACCGGCTGCACCACACTGTTGCCCAAAGGCGGCGGTAAACGCTCGGGAACGGTTTAGATGGTACTCCGGAGTTTACGGGTGTTGATCCGGGATACTCCCAGACACATATCGACCCGACCCGCTGGGAGCGTCTCTGCCATGAAATCCATATCTGCCTCCCTTACGGGCGCAGCCTCCGTGCTGGCCGCCTTCACCCTGTCCGGCTGCATCACCGCTGGCCCCAACCCCGAAGACCCGTACGAAGACTTCAACCGCCAGATGTTCGCCTTCAACGACGGGCTGGACCGCGCGGTGCTGGAGCCGGTCGCAAAGGGCTATCGAGCCGTCACGAACGAACCGATCCGCGAGGGCGTTGGCAACTTCGCCGACAATCTGAACGAGCCTCTGACGTTCGTGAACCACATCCTGCAATTCCAGATCCCCGACGCCGGCGCCACGCTTGGCCGGTTCGTCATCAACACAACAGTTGGCGTCGCCGGCATCTTTGACCCTGCCTCGGCCATAGGCGTTCAGCGCACGAAGGAAGACTTCGGCCAGACGCTCGGCAAATGGGGCATCGAGGGCGGTCCCTACCTCGTCCTTCCCTTCCTCGGCTCCTCCAATCCGCGCGACCTGGTCGGCAAGGGCGGCGACGTTGCCCTCAACCCGCTGAATTATCCGGAATTTGAAAGCGACGACGAGATCCGCATGGGCATCGCGGTACTTGGCGGAATCAATGCCCGAGAAGGCGCGATCGAGGCGATCGACGAGGTCCGCAACCAGATCGACCCCTATACGACAGTCAGGCGTTTGTATGACCGGACAAGGGCCCAGGACATTGCAAACGCGCCAATTGAACCGAATGAAACCGAAAAACTGCCCGAAAGCGAACTAGACTTCTGATCGGGTCAACGTGGAGGCTTTAGTGAAAATATTCAAAAAGCTGGGCATGCGCTCCCTCGCTGCCGCTGTCTTGCTTACCGCCGCTGCGCCGGCCGCTTTCGCCGACAAGAAGTCGGAAGCCTACGTGCAGGTGAACGCCAACAGCGTGCTTCAGGTGCTCAACGACAAGTCGCTCGACCAGAAAGCGCGCGAAGCGAAGTTCGGCGAGTACATGAACAAGTTCGCGCACATGCCGACGATCGCGCGCCGCGTCCTGGGCGTGAACGCGCGTTCGGTGAGCGAACCCGATTTCAACAAATATTATAAGACGTTCGAACACTACGCGATGGAAGTGTACCAAGTTCACTTCGACCAGTTCCGCGGCGAAGCCCTGCGCGTTACCGGCTCGACCGATGAAGATGATCGCCGCTCGAAAGTCGCATCCGTGATCAAGAGCTCAGCGACGGGCAAGGACACCAAAGTTTATTGGGATGTCCTCAAAAGCCAGGACGGCGCCTCATACCGCGTGCGGGATGTGGGTATCGATCTGGGTGGCTCGGTGCTCTGGCTCGCGCAGGAACAGCAGGCGCAGTTCGAAAGCTATCTGAACCGTAATGGGGGCAGCAT
>JAUYSA010000143.1 GCA_030696545.1 Hyphomonadaceae bacterium | reverse complement strand
ATCCGGGCTGGTGGAATCTGGGGGACGCTATCCCTCAAAGTTTTGGGCTAGGTGATTGAATTCAGAGACGAAGAATTTTGGCCGTCCTACGGATTTGATATCGCTCTATCCCCCAAACTCGATGTCAGTGCGTGGGAGCCCCCTCCGTCTCGCGGCTTCGCCGCGATCCACCTCCCCCAGTCCGTCGGACTGAGGGAGGCAATCTGAACGGCGAACAGAGAACGGTGTTTGCCTCCCCATGCGTAGCAGGGGGAGGTGGATCGCGCGCAGCGCGAGACGGAGGGTGATGGTGAGGTGTGGCTGCGGTGCTGTGCGTACGCAATGTTCGTGTACGGACTATCCGGCGTGTTTACTTCTTGATTACTATAGTCACCAAAACAAAACTGCAGAAAGTCGAGTATAAAATTGCATCAAAGTCGTTCGACTTAGCGATTGCTTAGCTAAGCGCGTGTAGCTTCCACATAAGCCGACAAGAGCGGCAAACAAAAAACGGTGGTGGTGGTGATGTTGAACGCTAAGGTCCGCGAGAGCGGCGTTGAAGAGAACGTTGAGCAGTCTTTCCTGAAAGCTCTGTCGTTGCTGGAACAGGCTCATCGCCGTCTCCACGACGTGGTGAAAGACAACCTGGAACGTAACGGCGAGCGTTCGCTGACCGGCGTTCAGGCCCTGCTGCTTTATGAAATCGGCGAAAGCGAAACTCCGGCCTCGGCGCTGCGCGCTCGTGGCTCGTTCGCCGGCACTTCGATGTCGTACAACGTCAAGAAGCTTCAGGAAGGCGGCTATCTGATCCAGTCGCGTTCCAGCGACGACCGCCGCACGGTTCGTCTGAAGCTGACGCCGTCGGGCAAGGCTGTTCGCAATCACGTGGCTGACCTGTTCGAGAAACAGGCTGGCGCCCTTGAGCCGACGGCTTCGGTGCGCTCGGACGATCTCGAGCAGCTCAACAAGGCGCTGGCTCGCCTTGAGCGCTTCTGGTCCGACCAGATCCGCTACCAGCTCTAAGCAATAAACACAGACCCCGGCCTGATAGTCTGGGGCTGATAACACTTCGGGAGGAAACGGCGGACTTGGCCCTTGCGGCTGACCCGACCTGACGCCCAACGCCGCCGGCCCCCTAACAAGGGCCGGCGGTTCTGTTTTTACGGCTTCGCTTTTGGCTTGGGCTTGCGCGTTTCGGAGATGCGGGCGCCGCGCAGCATGTTGGGCAGTGAATAATTGCCCTCATGGCAGGCTGACTCGTAGATGGTGTGAGCGGTGCGCACCAGATCGTACTGCACCCGTATAGGCTGGGACAGCATGGCGGTGTCTTCGAGCACGTAATCGTAGCTGATGCGGTCAGGCGCGAGCAGGCTGAAGCGCTCGGTGACGCGGCGTTGCTGGTCGAAGGGCGGAGAGCCAGGCGGTGGCAGCTGGGGCCGGATCTGCGTGGTCATGACAACGAGCGTGTCGCCTTCCCATGTCGCAACCGAGTCGCCGGCCGGTGACATCAGGCCGACCGGGCGTGGCGGCGCATCGATGCCGATGATGCGGGAAACCATCTGGTCTTCCGTGTAGATCAGGATGTTGCCGGGCGTCTGGACTATCTGGCGGTACATGCTGCCAGGGCTGACGCCGAGCGGGGTGCGGCCAGTCGCGCTCAGGCAGCGTTCGTCGTTCGACAGGCCTTCCGGGTTTTCCGCGCCATCGCGGATCTTGCGACTGTTGGCGCCCAGATCCTTCGCCAGTTGCGTCTGCGGGCGCTTTCCATCGGCGGGCTCGACGATCAGGGATGTGCGGAAGGCGCCGTCGCTGGCCGGGTGAAGGCCGGCGAAGTCGAAGTCATCGTCCGGATGCAGGGCGACGCCTGGGCCGTGAAGGCTGGCCGTTCGTGCGGCCGCGTAAGCGGCAGCGGCCTCGCCGGAGACGGTCGGCTCCGTTGTTCCGTCCGCCCGTTCCAGCGGGGTCAGCCAGCGGCTTTCCCACACGCCCTGAAAATCGGGGCGGCCGTCTGCAGTGCGAGGAATCGATGTCTGCGCGTTTGCTGCACCGCACGCAGCAATCACTGCAGCTAGCAGAGTGGTTCGGATCATCATTCGCGCTTCCCCGGCCCGAGGGCATCCAATGCTGTTGTCCGCGAGAACGCAAAAAGTGTCGAGTAGAGCAAACGTCGGAACGCGGCCGGCGCCTGCTTCACGGGCGTCTCACGTGACAGTGTCCAGTTGTTGCGAGCGAGTCGCAAAAACTACTGCGACTTGAAGGCGCTATTGGGCAGTTCGGTTTGATCTGCGTCTAGGAAAGCTTCGCGCGTGGGATTAGGTTCTGCTCCGACGCGCCCAGTTAGAGGCGCGAAACGCTGCCGCCCGTGAGAAACGACCCATGAAGCATCTGGCCGCTTTCGAGAACGCCCTTGAGGAGATCCGCTCCGAGGGCCGGTATCGCGTATTCATCGATGTGAAGCGATACCGAGGCGAGTTTCCGAAAGCTTCGGTGCGCCACACGGATGGCCGCGAGCAGGACGTGATCGTCTGGTGCTCGAACGACTATCTGGGCATGGGCCAGGACCCGGACGTGATCGAGTCCATGAAGATTGCGGTCGATACGTTCGGCGCAGGTTCGGGCGGCACGCGGAATATCTCGGGCACGACGCGCTATCACGTCGAGCTGGAGAAAGAGCTGGCTTCGCTCCATGGCAAAGAGAGCGCGCTGCTGTTCACGTCTGGCTATGTGTCGAACGAGGCGACGCTGTCGACGCTCGCCAAGATCATGCCGAACGTCATCATCTATTCGGACGAGCTGAACCACGCCTCGATGATCGAGGGGATCAAGCGCGCCCATTGCGCCAAGCGCATCTTCCGCCACAACGACATGGCGCACCTGCGCGCGCTGCTTGAGAATGATCCGGCGGATGCGCCGAAGGTGATCGCGTTCGAGAGCGTCTATTCGATGGATGGCGATGTCGCTCCGATGCACGAGATCTGCGATCTCGCGGAAGAGTTCGATGCGATGACGTATCTCGATGAAGTCCACGCGGTTGGCATGTATGGCCATGAAGGCGCGGGCGTCGCCCAGCGCGATGGCGTGATGGACCGCATCACGATCTGCGAAGGCACGCTGGCCAAGGCGTTCGGCGTGATGGGCGGGTATATCGCCTCGAAGACTGCGATCGTGGATGCGATCCGTTCGATGGCGCCGGGCTTTATCTTCTCGACCTCGACTTGCCCGGTGCTGGCGGCGGGGGCGCTGACATCGATCCGCAAGCTGCGGAGCGATTATGGGCGCGACCTGCGCAAGATCCACCAGGAGAAGGCCGAAATGCTTCGCCAGAAGCTGATCGCGGCGAAGCTGCCGGTGATGATGGCGGATACGCACATCGTGCCGCTGCTGGTTGGCGATCCGGAGCGCTGCAAGGCGCTGTCCGACACGCTGCTGTTCGACTTCGGCATCTATGTGCAGCCGATCAACTATCCGACCGTGCCGAAGGGTACGGAGCGGCTGCGCTTCACGCCGTCGCCGCAGCACACTGAGGCGATGATGGATGAGCTGGTCTCGGCATTGCTGGCGATCTGGAAGCAGCTCGGGCTCGACCAGCGCGCGGCGTAGGATCGGCTTTGAGAGAATTGACAAAGGCCCGGCTTGCGCCGGGCCTTTTGCATTTTTGGGTTGGGGCTAGGGCTTTGGCGGGGGGTCCTTGACCGACATGCCGCCGAGCACGCCGAGCAGGCCGGCGGAGGCGCCGACGACGGCGACCAGCAGCGCGATCGCGGAGACGAAGAGCAGGACGAGACGGGCGGCCTGCAGGAAGGATTCTTCCGGGGCCCAGGGCAGGGCGAGGATGAATACCGTCAGCGTGATCCAGGCGCCGAAGACGTAGAGCAGCGTCTCGCCGAGGCGGCCTAGGCCGGTGGTGCTGGGGCCTGTAGTCCTGGGTTTGTCCATGGTGATCCCCAACGGGTGAACTGGAGGCAATCTAGGCGCTGCGTGGTGAAGAGCGAGCGAAGAATGCAGCTGAATTTTTTGGGGCGATGTGCGGCGCGTGCGGCGTGGTATGCTGGCGGCCTGACTCGCGGTGAAGCATGGCTGAAAATCCCGACAGCGAAATTCTGCTGGAGATGAACCGCATCCGCGGAGCCATGGAAGTGCGTGCTGTGTCTGCAGGCGATGGACTTGAGGTGGTGTTCGTTGCGCCGACGAATGCCGCACAGAGCGATATCGAGCGGCTGGCGCGGTCGAAGCTGGCTTATGTGCGGGCGAAAGCGCGGGGCGTGGATCAGTCCGGGAAAAAGCCGGATGGCAAGGGTGGATGGACTGCCTGAGTACGCCGGGCTGAAGATTTCAGCCCGGCGTTTTCTCAAACCATGGATCTCAACGCAGGCCGCCGCTGGCGATGATTTTTTCGCCGGTCAGCCAGCGCGAGGCGTCTGAGGCGAGGAAGACGGCGATGTCGGCGATATCGTCAGGCTGGCCGGTGCGGCCCAGCGGGGTCATACTCACGAAGAGAGCTTCCTGCGGAGAGCCGATGAAGCCCGCCGTCTTGCTGCCTTCCGTTTCGACGACGCCGGGGTTGATGGAGTTCACGCGGATCTTGCGTGCGCCGAGTTCCTTGGCGAGCACGCCGGTGATCGCATCCACGGCCGCCTTCGTGGCGGTATAAACGGATGACTGCGCCGGCTGGGACGTGCTGACGACAGATCCGATGTTGATGACGCTGCCGCCTTCCTTGAGATGTCCGATGGCGGCTTGCGTAGTCAGCAATGTTCCCAGCACGTTGATGTCGAACTGGCGGTGGAAGCTGCCCTCGGTGACATCCTCAAGCGCGTTCCATTCATAGACGCCGGAATTGTTGACCAGGATATCGAGTTTGCCGAATGCCGCGATGGCTGCATCGACGATGCCTTTGGCGTCGGCCTGCTTTGACACGTCGCCTTTGACGACGATCGCCTTGCCGCCGGACTGTTCGATGACGCCTTTCACGGCATCAGCGCCTTCCTTGCTGGAGGCGTAGTTCACGACGACGGATGCGCCTTGCGCGCCGAGCGCCTTGGCGATTGCGGCGCCAATCCCCTTGGATGCGCCGGTGACGATTGCGACCTTGCCATCAAGATTTGACATATGGGGGTTCCTGCTTTTGTAACGTTTGTTCGGTAGTTCAGGAATTGCGAACTATTGAGCCCGGCTTCAAGACCCCCTAGATAAAGATTCATGAGACCGCTGTTTCACCCAGGCAAAGACGACATTCGTGCGGAGGACATTCTCCACGCTCTCGCGGACCCTGTGCGTGCTTCAATATTCACGCAGATCGCCAGCGCGTCGTGCGCGCAGATCTGCGCGGCGTTTTCCAGCGTGAACAACAAGCCGATCCCGAAATCGTCGCTGTCCCAGCACTTCCGCGTCTTGCGCGAGGCGGGGCTGATCCGTTCGGAGCGGCAGGGCGTTGAGATGCACAACACCTCGCGCTTCGAGGAGGTCGAGGCGCGTTTTCCCGGACTGCTGCCGGCTATTCTTGTAGCTTACAGTTCGCGGAAGGATGCGCCGGCGAAGGCCGCGCGTGGGAGACGGGCGGGCGGGCGCTAGAAGACGTCAGCGCGTCTTCCGCACGCCCTTGCCGAGGCCGATCTTCTTGGCGAACTCGCTGCGGCGTTCGGTGTAGCTGGGGGCGACCATCGGGTAGTCGGCGGGGAGATTCCAGCGGCGGCGGTAGTCGTCGGGGCTCATGTCGTAGCGGGAGCGCAGGTAGCGCTTGAGCATCTTCAGCTTACGGCCGTCTTCCAGGCAGATGATGAAGTCTTCGGTGACGGACTTGCTGATGGGCACGGCGGGCTTGAGCTTTTCCTCGGAGCGAGCTTCTGGCGCGCCTGAGAGACTCGACACGGTGCGATAAACTGAACGGATGACGTCAGGCAGGCCATCTGTCGTAACGGGGTTGTTGGAAACAAATGAAGAGACGATCACCGAAGTCATCCGGAGCAGTTCTTCATGTGGTAGCACAGAATTGACTGATGCTTCTGGCATGTTTTCTACTCGTTCAACCCAACAGCGCGCCGGTTAGACGCAACATCACCAGACGAGGGGAATTAAGACCAAGTAGCTGACCGCAGATTAAGCTGGAATACTGATTCTGATCTATCCGGCTCACCTTACGGGTGCGCGAGCCCGGCATGGGGTTTCGGCGAAGCTCCCGCGAGACTTGCCAAGGCGCCGGGGAGCCCGTATCGCCCGTCAAATCCGCCCCGAAACGCTTGGAGTCGCGCCGATGAGCCAGTCGAATACCCTCGCCAAAGGGTTCTTTTCGGCCGGTCTTTCGGAAGCTGACCCAGTAATCGCGAAGTGGATCGGCGAGGAACTCGGCCGCCAGTCTCATCAAATCGAGTTGATCGCGTCCGAAAACATCGTCTCGCGCGCAGTGCTGGAAGCACAGGGTTCGGTGCTGACGAACAAGTATGCGGAAGGATATCCGGGCAAGCGCTATTACGGCGGCTGTGAGTTCGTGGACGAGGTCGAGACGCTGGCGATCGATCGCGCCAAGCAGTTGTTCGGGTGCGAGTTTGCGAACGTGCAGCCGTCCTCGGGCAGCCAGGCGAACCAGGCTGTGTTCAACGCGCTGATCAAGCCGGGCGACTCCATTCTCGGCATGAGCCTCGATGCGGGCGGGCACCTGACGCACGGCGCCAAGGCCAACCAGTCGGGCAAGTGGTTCAACGCTCACCATTATGGCGTGCGGTTGCAGGATGGCCGGATCGATCTGGATGACGTTCGCAAGGTGGCGAAGGAGTCTGCGCCGAAGATCATTATCGCAGGTGGATCGGCCTATTCGCGCACCATCGATTTTGCAGCGTTTCGCCAGATCGCGGATGAGGTCGGCGCGATCTTCATGGTGGACATGGCGCACTTTGCAGGGCTCGTGGCCGCCGGTCTGATCCCGAGCCCGCTGGGCCATGCGCATGTGGTGACGACCACGACGCACAAGACGCTGCGCGGGCCGCGCGGCGGGATGGTGCTGACGAACGATGCGGACATCGCGAAGAAGGTGAATTCGGCTGTGTTCCCCGGCATCCAGGGCGGACCGTTGATGCATGTGATCGCCGGCAAGGCCGTGGCGTTCGGTGAATGCCTCAAGCCGTCGTTCAAGGCGTATGCGCAGGCTGTGATCGACAATGCACGCACGCTGGCGGAGACGCTGAAGGCCGGTGGGCTGGATATCGTGTCGGGCGGCACCGATACGCACCTGATGCTGGTCGACCTGCGCCCGAAAGGCGTGAAGGGCAACGCGACCGAGAAGGCGCTGGAGCGCGCCTATATCACCTGTAACAAGAATGGCGTGCCGTTCGACCCCGAGAAGCCGATGGTGACGTCGGGCGTGCGGGTTGGTTCGCCGGCGGCGACGACGCGCGGGTTTGGCGTGGGCGAGTTCAAGCAGGTCGGCGAGTGGATGATCGAGATTGTCGATGCGCTCGCGGAGGGCGGCGACACGACTGCCGTTGAGGCCAAGGTGCGTGAGGAAGTGAAGGCGCTTACGGCGCGCTTCCCGATCTACGCCGCACCCTGGGGCTGATACTGAAGGGGTGATATTTGCGCTGTCCTTACTGCGGTTTTGCAGACTCAGTCGTGAAGGACAGCCGCCCGGCTGAAGAAGATACCGCTGTGCGCAGGCGGCGTGGCTGCACGAATTGCGGTGGTCGTTTCACGACATTCGAGCGGGTTCAGCTGCGCGATCTCATCGTGGTCAAGCGTGATGGCCGCAAGGCGGCGTTCGAGCGTGACAAGCTGAGGCGGTCGCTGAAGATCGCGCTGCAGAAGAGGCCGGTGAGTGAGGATCAGCTCGATCACATGATCTCCGGCATTGTGCGCCAGCTTGAGAACATGGGCGAGAGCGAGATCAAGACATCGGACATCGGCGAGATGGTGATGGAGTCGCTGAGCGGGCTCGATCCGGTTGGCTTCATCCGATACGCGTCTGTCTATAAGGATTTTAAGACGCCGGCGGATTTCGCGGCGTTCGTCGCCAAGCAGACGGCGGAAGAGGATGGCGGCGAGAAGGAATGAGCGATGTGAGCGCTCCTTCGCGGCCGACAGTCACGCTGAAGCTGGCGACCTCTCTCGACGGGCGCATCGCGCTGGCCAACGGGCAGAGCAAGTGGATCACGGGCGAGGCGGCGCGGGCGGAAGTGCATCGGCTGCGCGCCTCGCATGATGCGGTGATCGTGGGTTCCGAGACGGTGCTGGCGGATGATCCGGAGCTGACGGCGCGGATTGATCCGATGCCTGCGAAGCAGCCGCTGCGCGTGGTGGCGGACAGCCGTGGGCGGGTGCCTGCGAGCGCGAAGCTGTTCTCGACGCTGGAGATGGGGCCGGTGGCAATCGCCACGCTGGAAACGATGGACCTTGAGCGTTGGCCTTCGACGCAGGGGCTGCAGTTCTGGATGCTGCCGGCGGGCGAGGGGTCAGGCAGCGTGTCGCTGATCGAGATGATGAATTCGGCGAAGCGGGCAGGGGTTGCCTCGATGATGATCGAAGGCGGCGGACAGTTGGCGGCTTCGTTCGTGCGGGCGGGGCTGGTGGACCGGATCGAGTGGTTCAGGGCGCCGGTGCTGCTGGGCGGCGATGGGCGGCCATGTCTGGGAGAGCTGGGGCTGGAGCAGCTTGAGCTGGCGCCGAAGTTTACGCGGACAGGCGTGCGCGAGGTAGGCGTCGATCTCTGGGAAAGCTACGCGCGGCTCGTGTAAGTGGCCGATGCTGGCCTATCAGGCCCTGCGTCTTTTCGACCTTGGAGCGTTCGGTCGACCATAACCCGCCGCTGTCCGGCTTGGTGTTGAGGGGCGCTAACCCTACCTGTGGCCGGGCGGTGGTTGTCATGACGCCCGTAGCGTCGTAGCGGCTTGGAACCGGGGTCCGGACGGATCCGGTACAGGATGTTTGAATGTTTACCGGACTGGTTACTGACGTGGGCAGGGTGGCGTCCGTCGAGAACGCCAATGGCATCCGCCGGGTGACGGTGCGGAGCAAGTATCGCGTCGAGCAGCTGCAGATGGGCGCCTCGGTGCAGCATTCGGGCGTGTGCCTGACGCTGGTGGAATTCGGGCCGGACGATGAGGGCTCGTGGTGGGTTGTCGAGGCTATCCCCGAGACGTTGTCGCGCACGACTCTGGGCAGCTGGAAGCCGGAGATGCTTGTGAACCTGGAGCTGTCGCTGAAGATTGGCGACGAGCTGGGCGGGCATCTGGTCTATGGGCATGTGGACGGACTGGGGACCGTGCGGTCGGTGACGCCGGATGGCGACAGCCGCAGGATCAAGATCGAGATCGTTGACGGACTGGCGAAGTTTCTCGCCGAGAAGGGCTCGATCTGCGTCGACGGAGTTTCGCTGACTGTTTCCGGCGTTGGCAAGGATGACGGAGCGCACTGGTTCGAGATCGCGATCATTCCGCATACCTGGCAGGTGACGACGCTGGGCGACGTGAAAGCGGGCGACAAGGTGAATCTGGAAGTTGATATGCTGGCGCGGTATGTCGCGCGGATGCTTGAGTGGCGAACCTGATGAAAGATCACACCGAGACGTATGATTTCTCTGCCGCGATTTCCCCGATTGAGGAGATCGTTGAGGAGGCGCGCAACGGGCGGATGTATATCCTCGTTGACGCCGAGGATCGCGAGAATGAGGGCGACCTGATCATTCCAGCGCAGTTTGCGACGCCGGCGCAGGTGAACTTCATGGCGAAGCACGGGCGCGGGCTGATCTGCCTTGCAGTGACGCGCGATCGCGCCAAGCTGCTCGAGCTCGACATGATGGCTCGCGAGAACCGCGAGAGCATGAAGACGGCCTTCACGGTTTCGATCGAAGCGAAAGAGGGTGTGACGACCGGCATCTCCGCGCATGATCGCGCGCATACGATCGCGGTGGCGATTGATCCGACGAAGAATGCAGATGACATCGTCTCGCCGGGACACGTTTTCCCGCTGGTCGCGCGGGAAGGCGGCGTGCTGGTGCGGGCGGGGCATACGGAAGCGAGCGTTGATATCTCGCGTCTGGCAGGGCTCTACCCGGCGGCAGTGATCTGCGAGATCATGAATGATGATGGCGCGATGGCGCGTCTGCCGGAGCTGGTGACTTTTGCGCAGCTGCACGGGATGAAGATCGGCACGATTGCCGACCTGATCGCCTGGCGCCGGCGGCATGACCGTTTCCTCGAGCGGCGGATCGAGAGCGATTTCGAAAGCGCGTGGGGCGGAAAGTTCCGCGTGATCGTGTTCCGCAACACGCTGGACGGCGCAGAGCATGTCGCGCTGGTGAAGGGCCGGGTTCAGGGCGATCAGCCGACGCTGGTGCGCGTTCACCGGATGGACTTCCTGTCGGACTTCCTCGGCGAAGCCGGGAAGCGCGAGGGTCTGGTGCGGCGGGCGATGGAGAAGTTGTCGGCTTCCGAGGAGCCGGGCGTGGCTGTGTTCGTGCGCATGGGGATGGGCGAGGAGATCGCGCGCGCGCTGGGCGGGCAGGCTCTTCCTGCGAGCGATGAGCCGGCTCACCCGTTGCGCGAGTATGGCGTTGGCGCGCAGATCCTGAAGGATCTTGGCGTGCGGCGCATGATCCTCATGAGCAATACGCGTCCCAACGTGCTTCCAGGCCTTGACGGATATGGCCTGACGGTCGAGGGCTGGCGCCGGATCGACGGAGAATAGAGTTGGCTGAAGCCCCGCGCATACTGATCGTCACGTCTCGCTACTACGCCCACATCACGGCGGAGCTTGAGGCTGGCGTTGTCGAGGGGCTGGATAAGGTCGGCGCGACGCATGAGTTTCTCGAAGTGCCGGGTGCGTTCGAAATTCCCGGCGCCATCTCGATGGCGGCGCAGACCGGCGAATGGGATGGGTTCGTAGCTCTGGGCTGCGTGATCCGTGGCGAGACGAGCCACTATGACCTGATCACCAACGAAGTCGCGCGTGGTCTGATGGAACTGTCGATCGCCGGCGTGCCGCTGGGCTTTGGCGTGCTGACTGTCGAGAACGAAGAACAGGCGAAAGTGCGGGCTGATCGCAAGCAGAAGAACAAGGGCGCCGAGGTTGTGGCTGCCGTGCTGCGTATGGTCGGGCTGTCCTATCGGTTCAGCAAAGGCGCGGAAGATGAGTGACGCGCTGTCCGCTGATGCGGAACGCAGGCTGCTGGCGGCGCGCCGTGCGGGCGCCCGGCTGGCGGCTGTGCAGGCGCTTTACCAGATGGAGCAGACCGAACAGTCGGCGCGCTCAGTGATCGCGGACTTCATGGAAGACCGGCTGGGCCTGAACGATGAGGGCGAACCTGTCGAGGAAGCCGATCCGGATATCTTCAAGGCGATCGTGGATGGAACGGTCGAACGGCAGGAAGTGATCGACGCAGCGATCATGAGACGGCTGGCGAGCGGCTGGAAGATCGAGCGACTGGATGCGACGTCGCGGGCGATCCTGCGGGCAGGCGTTTATGAGCTGATCGCGGAGATCGGACTGCCGTCGCAGATCATCCTCGATGAATATGTCTCGATAGCGCACGCCTTCTTCGAGGGGGCGGAGCCGAAGTTCATCAACGGGCTGCTCGATGCAGTCTCGCGCGACATTCGATCGGCCTGATCGCCATGGATGAGTTCGATCTCATCCGCAGATACTTCGCACCACTGGCAAGCTCGCCCGGCGCTGATGGCCTGCGCGATGTTGTGGCCGAGATTCAGCCGGGACTGATCGCGACCAAGGATGCGATTGTCGAAGGCATCCACTTTCTGCCCGATGATCCGATCTCCACCGTGGCGCAGAAGCTGGTGCGGGTGAATGTTTCCGACATCATTGCCAAGGGCGGGAAGCCGGATGCGGCGCTGCTGGCGCTGGTGTGGCCGAAGGGGCGGGCTTCGGAACAGCTGGGTGATTTTGCGCGGGCTCTCGGGGCGGATCTTGCGAGGTGGGACGCGCATCTTGTCGGCGGTGACACGACATCGACCAGTGGGCCGCTGACTTTGTCGCTGACCTTGCTGGGGCGCGTGGGGGGTCGTGGACCAGTGCGCAGGTCCGGCGCTCGGGTTGGCGATGATGTGTGGATGAGCGGCACGATTGGCGATGGCGCGCTGGGGTTGATGGCGGCGCAGGGGGCTTTCGGGAAGCTGTCTGCAGAGGCAAGCAACCTGCTGGTGTCGCGCTATCGCGTGCCGGAGCCGCCGCGACTGGCGTTTGCGGATCTGGTGGCTGCTTATGCCAACGGGGCTGTCGATATTTCGGATGGACTGGTAGCTGATGCGGGTCATGTCGCCGAAGCGTCAGGTGTGCGGATTGTGATCCGGGCGGGCGACGTGCCGCTTAGCGCTGTGGGCAGCGCTTATGTTTCCAATGCGAAGGTCGAGCTGAAAAAGCTGCTGACTGGCGGAGACGACTACCAGACATTGTTCACCGCGCCGTTGTCGGCGCGGGCCGAGATCGAACGGGCGGGGCAGGTTGTCACCCGGATCGGCTTTGTTGAGGCTGGGGTGGGTGTCCAAGTGCTGGATGCTTCTGGCGGGGCGATGGCTTTCGAGCGCGCAGGATGGAAGCACTTTCAGGGGCCTGGAGAAGCGTAAACGCGGCCTAAACCATTGCCCGGCAAGGTGCCGCGATGCGCCTTTCCCGTCGTGAATTGCTGACCGCTGTTTCTGTCGCCGCTGTGATGGCGGCCCTGCCGGTTGCGTTCGCGCAGGATCATGCGGCGGCGGGTGCAGCGCCAGATGAAGCCGAAGTCGCGCGGTCGATCGAACTGGGCGGGCTGGTGTTTCCGATCTTTGACGCCAACATGAAGCTGAAGAACTACCTGTTCATCAGCGCGCGGATGCTGGCTGGTCCGGACAAGGATGTGTGGAAGTATCGCGAGCAGCAGCACTTCATCCGCGACGCCATCATTCGCGCATCACACAAGGTGAGCTTCAACGTTGCGGGCAACTACAAGAAGCTGGACGAAAAGCTGGCCGCTGCCGAATGCCTGAAGGCCGCGAATGCGGTTCTCGGCGACAAGGACGCGTTGATCACGATGACCTTCACGCAGATCGCCAGCCAGCTGACCGCGACATAACTCGCTAGTTGTTGCGGCCAGGGTTGTCGCCAGGCTGGCGGTTGTCCTGCTCCATGCCGGGCAGCTGGTTGCGCAGGCTGCCCAGCGTTCCGAACAGCTGTTCCAGGATTCCGAGTTCGCGGCCGCGCGTGGGCGTGACGCGCGAGTTGTAGTCGACCACGCGGCCATCCTCCGTGTCGTAGATCAGAACGTCGGAGACGACGTCGTCTTCGTCGAACTGGACGGCGATGATGTGACGCTGGACCACCTTCGGATAATAGAAGGCCAGGCGTTCGCGGGTCGAGGACATATAGACCCAGAGCTTTTCCTTGCCGGGCGTGACCTTGCCCTGCACGCCGGGGGTGTCGAAGATCGACGCGGTCGAGGGCGTGCCGAGGCGCGCGAGAACCGAGGACCGCGTATCTACGGCGGGCTTCACGTCTTCCGGGAGGGCCTGGTCGGGCACATAGCCGTGGAAGTCGCGCGTCGCGGTGCAGCCAGCGCCAGCGAGAGCGGCGGCGGCAATGCCGGCAAGGGCGATGCGGCGCAGGGCCATGGGCGAAACTCCGGAAACTTGCGGCTAGCTACAGGCAGGCCAAGCGACTTGGCAAGGCTGAGGGACATCAGGTCTTTTTTTGGGCAAACGGCCGTTGAGCGGGCGCCTTTCCAGACCCGGCAACCGTGACTAGTCTCGCCTGTTGAGGGAGGTCCGCTGCCAGAAGCGGACCCAAAAGGGCAGGCATGGCGCTCGGTAACTGGTTTCAGTCGAAGAAGAATCGCTGGGCTGTGGACCGCCTTCATCGGTCTATCCAGGATCAGGCCCTGCGGCCCGATTTCTACTATGAAGGCGGCGCCCGCGACAATTTTTCCGGCCGTTTCGAGATGACCTCGCTGCTTGCGGCGCTGATGTTCCGCCGGCTCCGCGCGGCCGGGGGCGGGGGCAAGGCGCTGGCGCAAGACGTGTTCGATGCCTTGTTTGACGGGTTTGACGAAGCCCTCCGGGATATCGGCACCGGCGATCTGACTGTCGGCAAGAAGATCCGGAAGATGGGCGAGGCCTTTTACGGGCGGGCCAAGGCCTATGACGACGCTCTGGCCAGCAACAACGAGCTGGAACTGCAGCACTCGCTGGTGCGGAATCTGGGGCTGGCGGACACGGAAATGGAACGGTTCGGGCGCTATGTCTGGCTGGTCGAGAGCACGCTGAAGCGCCACACGGACGAGCAGCTGATGTCCGGCGAAGTGAACTGGCCGCGCCTGCCCTGAGCGTCAGGCGCAAAATTCTCGCGTGATTCCCTACGCTTACAGTGACGCAGGGACGGGCATCACGGGGCCTGTTACCTCTGGGCGCTCGTGCTATTAGACCCCTGAATCATGGATGCACCGAGTTGATTCCGCTCGGTAAGCGCCATGTTGGAGCGCTTCGGCGGACATGGCGAACGGCAAGATCATATCCATCGACGGGATGGGCGGCGATCACGCGCCCCGCATTGTCGTCGAA
>JAUYSA010000525.1 GCA_030696545.1 Hyphomonadaceae bacterium | reverse complement strand
GTGGTCTCCAAATCCTTCAAGACGCCGGAGACCGCCTCCAACGCGCTGCTTGGTCGCGAATGGCTGGTGAAGGCGCTCGGCGAGCACGAAGCCAATAATCACCTCGCCGCCGTTTCGTCCGCGCCTGACAAGGCGAAAGCCTGGGGCGCCGCCGAAGATCGTATCTTCCCGATGGATGAGAGCGTGGGCGGCCGTTACTCCGTCTGGTCGTCAGTCGGCCTCTCGCTGCAGATCGCACTCGGCGCCGATGTCTGGAGCCGCTTTCTCAGAGGCGCCGCCGAGATGGATGCCCACTTCCGCGACACGCCGCTCGCGAACAACGTACCCGCCAAGCTCGCCATGCTCGACGTCTTCCGCCACTCCAACAAAGACGGCGCGCCGACCCGCACCGTGCTCGCTTACGCGCATCGTCTGCGCAAGCTGCCGGATTTTCTTCAGCAGCTCGAAATGGAATCCAACGGCAAGAATGTCTCCGATGCGCCGGGCGGTCTCATCGCGCCGACCGCGCCGATCGTCTGGGGCTCCGTCGGCACGCTGGGCCAGCACTCCTTCCACCAGCTCCTGCATCAAGGCCTGCGCGACTCGTCGATCGAGTTCGTCGCTGCGCTGAACGCAGGCGCCGGCGACAAGGAACGGGGCCGGGCCCTGCTCGCCAACGCTTTTGCGCAGGCAGAAGGCATGCTTGGCGGCCGCAGCCGTGAAGCCGCCGAAAAAGAGCTGCTCGCCAAGGGCATGTCGCCCGAGAAGGCCAAGTCGCAGGCCGTGCATATGCACATGGAAGGCGGACGCGGCTCCACCACCATCCTGCTCAACGATCTTTCGCCCGAGAGCGTCGGCGCGCTGATCGCGCTTTACGAACACCGGACATTTGCCGCCGGCATCCTCTGGGGCGTCAACCCGTTCGATCAGTGGGGCGTCGAACTTGGCAAGGTGCTCGCTGAACAACTCGACAAGGCCATCGCTGGTGAAGACCCCGGTCAGCGCGATCCGTCCACGCTGAGACTCGTCTCACGCGCGAGAAAGACGCACGGCTAGGCGCAGCCGCTGGACATCCCGCCCGGCTCAGCGCCAAGCTGATCCGGGGAAGTTGAGGGTCATCCATGCGTATAGCCGCATTCGCTTTTGCAGCGCTGGCCACAGCATGCGTGTCTCCGCCAGACGCCACGCCTATCAATCGCCTACTGACCCAACCGCCTGCACCCCCAGTCGAAATTGAACTGGGCGTGGAAGGCGACGCCATCGCGCTCGCACTGTCAGGCGGAGGCGCGCGTGCGGCGTCTTTTTCGCTGGGCGTTCTCCTGCAGCTGCGCGACATGAAAGGCGCCGATGGGCGGGCGCTGATCGAGAAGGTCGCGCTCATCACATCCGTTTCCGGCGGATCGACGATCGCGGCCTGGTTCGGTCTCCACGGGTCCAAGGGTCTCGATGGCTTCCGCGCCGCGATGCTGGACAAGGATTGGCAGAGCCAGCTGCACACGACCTTCATGTCCACCGACAACTGGCAGCGCTTGATGCAGGGCGGCGTCAACGGCCCCGACAAGCTGGGCAACTGGCTGGATACGGAAGTCTATGCCGGCGCGCACATGAAAGACCTGACCAACCATCCGCGCGTCATCATCAATGCGGCTGACCTCTACAACGGCACGCCATTCGCGTTCGCCACGCCATACTTCGATGCGATCTGCAGCGACCTTGGCTCAGTCCGCCTCGCGGATGCGGTTGCAGCGTCCATGTCTGTCCCGGTCGCCTTCCGCCCGATCGTGGTGCAGCTGCCGGAGGGTGATTGCCCCGCGCCGATGCCGTCATGGGTGGAGACAGCTAAGCGAGATCGTGCCTCGCCCACTCTTTTGCGTGAAACAGTTCGCGCCTTTGAAGCGTATCGCGATCCTTCGCGCATGAAGTATGTGCATCTCACCGATGGCGGCGTTGCCGACAATTTCGGCCTGTCCAGCCTCGTCACCATCCGCCGGGCGGCTGAGAAGCCCTACGGCCCATACTCCGCGCGCGATGCCGTTAAGATTCGCCGGATGACATTCCTTCTCGTGAACTCCGAGCGATATGCGGACGGCGGCTGGGCCATGAAGCCAGAAGGCCCCGACGCCGTGCAACTCGTCGATGCCCTACTCAGTGTTTCCATCAATGCGCCCAAACGCGCCGCCAGCGACGCCTTCGGTAGCGTACTTGCGGACTGGCAGCGGGACTTGATCGCCTGGCGCTGCGCCCTGACGGCGGAAGAGGCGCGCAGTCTGGGCGCGGGCGAAGGCTGGAATTGCAGCGACGTGCAATTCCGCTTCGACACGATCTCGTTCGCTGATCTGCCATCCGACCAGTACGAACGCCTCGGCGCCGCCGCCACAGCCGTTAGCTTGCCGAAAGACATGATCGACGACCTGATCGCAGGCGGCCGCCGCGCGATCCTCACCAACGATCTGGTTCAGGCGCTGACGCGTTAGGTGACTACGTTTCAGCGCTTGCGTTGCGCGCCCCAAAGAATTTCCAACAAGTCTTGCGGCGCTGCTGGAGAGCCCTTCTGGAGCGAGAACGCGGTTATGTCGTACAGTCGCCGGTAAGACAAATCGGCAGCGCGCAGCTCTGTATTTATCGCCGCAATTTTGGACTGGTTGCCGACAATTTCAGGATGATACGCAGTGAACACGGGAATGCCCAACGCCTCTGAAAGCAGAAGCTCGGTGCGTAGTATCGGATTTTGAGTGATCCCTGTGTTTAGAATTACCAGCTGACAGGATGCCGCCGACATCGCTCGAACCTGCGTTTGACGCCAATTTTCTCCGACCGGCGTATCAAGAGTCGCGACCCATGCAGGTATGCGCTGAGCGCGGAGATCGCGAGCCATGGCAGTGGCTAATACTGCGTCACGGTTCACGTGGGATATGAAGACTGACTTAGGTAACTTCGGAAGTGGCCGAGCCGCTGCCGACACCAGTCGGCTCAACGCCTCATCGCGGGTAACAGGCAATCCCGCCATGCTCAGATCGTGAAGTCGGACCATAAAGGTATCTCGAAGTCCGCGAGTGGATTCGTCCGCGTCTAGGGCGTTCCAGCAATCATTGATCATGACTGGGAGCACGCGCCGCTCAAAACTTCGCGCGATAAAAAGCTCCATTCTGCAATGTTCGCTCGCGAGGTACGCTTTTGACAGCAAGGGTACGCAAGCCTCGCATGACTGAAATTGGTGCATCAGCTCTTCACGCCATTTGGTGCCGGGTGAGATACCTGATCGGTCGATCCACGCCTTGACCCCGGCCGATTTCAGCAACACGAAAATCTCTTCGGCCAAAGCCTGATCAGACGCTCGATACGAAATCATCACCGTCATGCGTTTTACTCCCCCGGCGTCATGATCCGCACGCGCGACTTGGCGGTACGCCCCGCGTCGTCAACCACGAACAGTTCGTAGAAGCCGGCATCCGCTGGCCGCCATACGGCGTCGCCTGCCACGTTCCGAGACAGCGACTTGCCATCCACATACCAGGCCAGCTTGCCCCGCCCCTCGGCCGCCAGCAGGAAAGACGTGTGCTCCGTATCCTTCCACACCTCCGCGCCATCAGGCGGGAATAGGATCTGCGGAGGTGCATTCTGCCGCTCGAACCGCGCCAGAGCCGATGGCGGGATATGGCTGCCAGCAATCTCCTCGCGAAGCGGCGGCCCGGACGAGCGC
>JAUYSA010000521.1 GCA_030696545.1 Hyphomonadaceae bacterium | reverse complement strand
TCTGCCGCGCCACGTCCTATAGGGCGGTCGAGTCAAAGAAAGGCAGCCGCCATGACCAAAGAGACAAAAGCCGGATCGACCAAAACTTGGCGCCCGCAGACCCTGATGGTGCGCGGCGGAACCACCCGGTCCCAGTACGGTGAAACCTCCGAAGCGCTCTATCTGAATTCCGGCTTCGTCTATGACAGCCCGGAACAACAGTCGGCCCGCATGGCCGGCGACGAGCCCGGCTACATTTACTCGCGCTACGCCAACCCCACCGTGCGCATGTTCGAGGAACGCCTCGCCCAGCTTGAAGGCGCCGAAGACTGCCGCGCCACAGCCTCGGGCATGGCCGCCATCCACACGATGCTCGTCGCCCCGATCAAGCCCGGCGACCGCATCGTCGCCCCGCGCCAGCTCTTCTCGTCCTGCGTCTGGATTCTCAAGAACGTCATGCCGAAAATGGGCGTTGACGTCACATGGGTCGATGGCTCCGACCTTGCCGACTGGGAACGCGCGATGGCGAAGCCGTGCCGCTTCTCCATCATCGAGACGCCGTCCAACCCGCTGCTCGACGCCGTCGACATCCGCGCCGTCGCCGACCTCACGCACGCCGCCGGCGGCGAGCTGATCGTCGACAACGTCTTCGCCTCGCCCATCCTGCAAAAGCCGCTCGCGCTTGGCGCTGACTGGGTCGTCTATTCAACCACCAAGCACATGGACGGACAGGGCCGCACGCTCGGCGGCGCCATCCTCGGCAAGACGCAGAAGATCGTGGACGATATCCAGCAATACTACCGCCACACCGGCCCCTCCATGTCGCCGTTCAACGCGTGGGTCGTGCTGAAAGGCCTCGAGACGATGGACCTGCGCGTCCGCCGCATGAGCGACAACGCCCGCCAGATCGCTGACCGCCTCGCGACCAACAACAAGATCACTGCTGTCCGCTATCCGGGCCGCAGCGACCATCCGCATCACAACATCCACGCGTCCCAGATGGAAGGCGGCGGCTCGATGCTGTCGATCTCGGTCAAGGGCGGACTGGAAGCGGCTTATGCCGCGCTCAACAAGCTCAACCTGATCGACATCTCCAACAACCTTGGAGACTCCAAGTCGCTCATAACCCACCCGGCCACGACCACGCACCGCACCCTCACGGAAGACGAACGCGCGGCGATCGGCCTCGACAACACCTGGCTCCGCCTCTCCGTCGGCCTCGAAGACCCCGAGGACATCGCCGAGGATCTGGAACAGGCGCTGGGCTGATCTGACAACATTGCCGCGCTCCTCCTCCCCCGAGCGGGGGAGGAGCCACGCGCGCGCCTGTCTCCACAACCACCGCTCAGGTGGGGGACCGACCTCTCAATCGAGATCGCTCCCCCACCCAACCTCGCCCATCAAACCATTAGCAAACGTTGCTCCTCCCCCGCTCGGGGGAGGAGAACATTTGAGCACATACTTTCTCTCAGCCCTGAGTTTAGTTGCCGTTGCAACATATTTAGTTGCAAAAGCAACAAACTCCTCCATATCAACGGCACAACGCAAACGCCGCAGCTCCGATGCGGCGGGGGGCGTTCTGTCATTGAAGGATCGTTTGCCACATGAAACCGTTATTCGCCGGCGTCAGCCTCGCGCTTCTCGCCCTCGCCGCCTGCAGCCCTGCGCCCGCGCCTGAAGCCGCCCCGGCGCCCGAAGCCGCCGCAGCGCCCGCGCCCATCACCATCGCAGCCCCCGCCGGCGACTACGCCGTCGACCCGACCCATGCCAGCGTCGAGTTCAAGTTGCATCACCTCGGCCTGTCTTATTACTCGCTGAAGTTCCGCACCTATGACGCGACCGTCTCATTCGACCCGGCCAACATCGCCGCCTCGAAAGTCTCCGCCACCATCAAGGCGTCCGACATTCTCGCCGGCTACCCGGCCGACTACGTGACCAACCATCCGGGCACGAAGTTCACATCGTGGGAAGACGACCTCGCCAACTCGACCAACTTCCTCGACGCGAAGCAGTTCCCGACCATCACCTTCACCTCGACCTCGGTGGAACCCAGCGGCGAACGCTCCGCGAAAGTCACCGGCGATCTGACACTCAAGGGCGTCACCAAGCCGGTCACGCTCGACGTCACCTTCTCCGGCGAAACCGCCTCGCACCCCTTCGGCAAGGCCCCGGCCATCGGCTTCTCCGCAACCGGCTCGTTCAATCGCGCTGACTTCGGCCTCACCTACCTTGCAGGCATGATCGGCGATGACGTGAAAGTCGAGATCGAAGGCGATTTCATCCAGAAGGTCGCCCCGGCGCCGGCTCAATAGCCGCGCACACGGCCCGGTAATCGTTTCACATATGCAAAGGGGCGTGGACTCTTGTGGTCCGCGCCCCTTCTTGTATGCCTTTGCGGAGTTCAGGATTTCAGAGGCAGAGTCATTGGCGCGCGCACCCGCTTTCGAGGCTGAAACCGACGGCGTGATCGTCCGCGTCCGCCCCGTGTTCATCGACGCCGAAAGCTCGCCCGAGGAAGACAAATTCCTCTGGGCCTACCACGTCGAAATCGAAAACCGCGGCAAACGCACGCTCCAGCTGATGACGCGCCACTGGAAGATCACCGACAGCGACGGCCGGATGCAGGAAGTCAAAGGCGAAGGCGTGGTCGGCAAACAGCCCGTGCTGCGCCCCGGCGCCAGCTTCGAATACACCTCCGGCTGCCCCCTCACGACGCCCTCCGGCCTGATGCAGGGCGCTTATCAGTTCGAGGATGAAGACGGCGGCGCCTTCGAAGCGAAGATCCCCCTCTTCGCCCTCGACAGCCCCTACGATGAACGTCGTCCCAACTAGGGGCGTCTCTCCTCAGCGCATCATTGCTTTGCAAGACTCGCGACTAGAGCGGCAATGTCCTCGCCCTGGGCGTCCTTGAGAATGCGGCCCGTGTTCGGGTGATCGGTGTTGAACCACGCCACCAGCCCGCCTGGAAGATCCGCCAGCTTCACAGACCGGAACGGCTTCGCCGCCGGATTTGGCGAGGCCGTCTCATCAGCTGCCACGGAATGACACGAGCTGCACATCGCGAGAGCATAAGCCCCGCCCCGCTGAACATCGCCTTCGCCCGCCCACGAAGGTGCGGCGGCGGCACAAACAACAATAGCTGAAAACAACATCCGTCTGAGCATCCGCTCTCTCCATCATTATGGATGGAGCAGAATGCAGGGCCGTCCCGCGGCCTTTGACATGGATCAAACCGGCTGCAGCGGGCGTGCTCGCAAGTACGCCCGCCTCAGCTCAGATCGTATCGACCGGAAAGCGATAGAGCCTTCCACAGAACTGACAGTCGGCCGTGATCGCGCCGTCGGCTTCCGCCAGCTCCACAATCTCTTCACGCGGCATCTGCCGCAATGTCGTCAGCAGCTTCTCGTCCGAGCACGTGCACTTGTCTGTCAGCACCTTCGGCGGCTCCAGCCGCACGCCGGTCTCGTGGAACAGGCGCAACAGCAACTCCGCCGACGGCAGATCAGGATCAGCCAGCTCCAGATCGGTGATCGTATCGAACAGATGGCGCGCATTGTCCCACTGCTCGGCCGTCTCGCCGCGCGAAGCATCGCCCGCAACCTGCTGGATCAGCGCGCCGCCTGAGCGCCACCGCTTTGTGCCGCCCAGTTCGGAAATCTCCGCAACCGCCAGCCGCACGCGCGTCGGCACCTGCTCGGACTGGGCGAACCATATCTGCGCGCAATCGGCCAGCGTCGCGCCCTCGATCGGCACAAGGCTCTGCCAGGGCGACTGATCCGGATCGTTCGGCTGCAGCAGCAACGCAAGCACGCCCGCGCCAAAGACCTGCGGAATATGCGGCCGCTGGCCCCTGTTGATCCGGTCGAGATTGTCCCACTTCGCCTTGTCGAGACGCAGATAGCCACGCACGCCGCCATCGGAGCGCGCCTCGGCCACCATCAGCGGCACAGGGCCAGTCCCCTGCGCCTGCACCATCACGCGGCCATCGAACTTCAGCGAGGCAGACACCAGCACAGCCAGCGTCACCGCCTCGCCAAGCAGGTGAGCCGCCCAGCGCGGATAATCGTGCCGCTTGAGAATGGGATCGAGCACCCCATCCCCCAGCCGCGCAATGCGTCCGCGGACCGAGGTATCCTCGACCTGGAACGACGCAACGAAGTCATCGCCTGCGCCCAAAGGATCGTTTGGCATGGGTTTATCGGTCATTTCCGGGGAGCTATCATGTGTGAGCATCCGCGCCAAATGGGCGCCACGCCGCATGGTTTCAACCCTTTGAAACCCGCCGGGTCCTGCACGCTCATGGCGAGCGGCGCCCGCCGGGCGGTCGACAAATAAAACTCCCCGCTCCTCAATCCGCTGGCTGCGCGCCGCGTACTA
>JAUYSA010000473.1 GCA_030696545.1 Hyphomonadaceae bacterium | reverse complement strand
TTTTGGGCCGAGGTTCAGCAACGCCTACGGAGACCTTCGCAGACTGCCGACTGTGCTGGTCGAGAACCATTCACTGAAGCCATACCGCCAGCGCGTGCTGGGCACCTATGTGCTGCTGGAAGCTACGCTTGAGGCGTTGGCCAGCGAGGCGAAATCGCTGAAGTCCGCCATCGCGGCAGACCGTGCGATGCGCCCTGCGACTGTCGCCGCGAACTGGAAGGACAAGAAGGAGCCGGTGGGCTGGCTGGACTTCTTGTCGATCGAGGGAGCGGAGGCAGAGTCCGCGGCGACCGGCGGCAAGACTATGCGCTGGACCGGAAGGCCCGGACCAACGGTGAAGATACCCGTCTATGGCTCCGAGCCCGGGCAGCAGATTTCAATTCCGAAAGCCTACTGGGTGCCAGCTACAAAGCCTGAGGTAATCGCACGACTGAAGGCACACGGCGTTGCGCTGGAAACGATTGCGACCGCGAGGAATGTAAGCGTCGATATGATCCGGTTGGGCGGATTCAAGATGTCGGGGCCGTCAGAAGGCCGCGTGCCTTTGGCTTCTGCAGGCGTCGCTCATGAAACGCGAACAGTCACCTTCCCGCCGGGATCGGTGCGCATCTCGACGGATCAGCCGCTCGGCCCTCTCGCTGCTCACCTGCTTGAGCCGGAGTCGGAGGACTCGTTGTTCGCCTGGGGCTTCTTCTCGGAAATCCTGCAGCGGGTCGAATATATGGAGCCCTACGCCATCGCCCCAATGGCCGAGCGGATGCTGGCCGGTGATCCGGCGTTGAAAGCCGAATTTGAAAAGCGGCTCAAGGAAGATGAGGGCTTCGCAGCATCACCCCTGCGGCGACTGCAATTCTTCTACGAACGGAGCCCGTTCTACGACGATCGCTACCTGCTCTATCCAGTGGGACGCGAGCTTTAGGCTGGCGCGGTAAAACGCCAGTCTTCTCCCTCCAATCCAACGGAACGTTACGTCTGCTGGATTGTAGGGAGGGACTTGGTGAGCCGGGCAGGAATCGAACCTGCGACCCGCTGATTAAAAGTCAGCTGCTCTACCGACTGAGCTACCGGCTCTCTCAAGAGCGGCGGAACCTAGTGTTCGATTCAGCTGGGGTCAACGTAGGAAAGGCCGCACGCTCGGAATTTCGTGGGATGATCCTCAAACGGCCGAGAACGCCTGTAGAATAAGGGATTCTAGAGGTACGACGCGATAAAACCGGCGGGGAAACTGGGGATAATTCTGATGTGGCCCCTCGTAACGGGCTGCACAACCGCCGTCGACAAGACCCGGGCGGGGTTCGGCGACGCTGCCATGACGCCTCTACCGACCCGAACTTGCGGCGGACTGAGACGCCCGCACTGTTGGAAGCGATCAAGTTCAACCGGGCTGATCGGCGCTGCGCACCCATCGCCCGCGCATTTCGCTTCGCCAGGCCTCGAAACGCCGCTCGCTGATTGCGAGACGCATCTGGGCCATCATCGACTGGAAGAATGCGATGTTGTGCCAGGAGAGCAGCATCGGCGCGAGGTACTCGCCGGCCTTGAACAGGTGGTTCAGGTACGCCTTGGAATAATCGCGGCTGGCTGGACAATTCGAGCCTTGATCGATTGGGGCGTCGTCGTCCGCGAACTTTGCGTTCTTGAGGTTGATCGGACCATCCCACGTCCATGCTTGGCCGTGACGGCCTGAACGCGTGGGCAGGACGCAGTCGAACATGTCGACGCCACGGGCGACGGCCTCGACAATGTCGATGGGCTTGCCGACGCCCATCAGGTAGCGCGGGCGATCCTTCGGCAAGTGCGGTGTCGTCAGGCTGATCGTGTCGCACATGGCGTCATGCCCCTCGCCCACCGCTAGGCCGCCGATGGCGTAGCCATCAAATCCGGTTTCCACGACGCGCTGGGCGCTTTCCTTGCGGAGGTCGGGATAGGTGGAGCCCTGCACGATGCCGAACAGCGCCTGCGTGTCGCGCTTGCCGAAATACGCTTTCGAGCGTTCGCCCCAGCGGGCGGAGAGGCGCATCGCGCTGGCGGCGGGCGTGTGTTCGCATGGATTGGCGACGCATTCGTCAAGCTGCATCGCGATGTCGGAGCCGAGCAGGTCTGACTGGATCTCGATCGAGCGCTCCGGCGACAGGAAGTGCATCGAACCGTCGATGTGCGATTTGAACTCGACGCCCTCCTCTTTCATCTTGCGTAGCTCAGAGAGCGAGAAGACCTGAAAGCCACCGCTATCGGTGAGGATGGGGTGCGACCAGCCCATGAAGCGATGCAGGCCGCCTAGTTTCTGGACCCGCTCCGCAGTTGGACGCAGCATCAGGTGGTAGGTGTTGCCGAGGATGATGTCGGTTCCAGCGAAACGGACATCGTCGAGGAACATGGCCTTTACGGTGCCAGCCGTGCCGACAGGCATGAAGGCGGGCGTGGCGATTTCGCCGCGCGGGGTCGAGAGGCGGCCGGTGCGCGCGTCCCCATCGGTGGCCCTGATGTGGAAGGGGAACTCAGCCATTGGGCAGCAACAGGCAAGCATCGCCATAGGAGAAGAAGCGGTAGCGCTCCCTCACGGCGTGGGCGTAGGCGCGTTTCATTACATCGAGACCCATCATTGCGCTCACCAGCATGAAGAGCGTCGATTTGGGAAGGTGGAAGTTCGTCATCAAGCCGTCGGCCACGCGGAACTTGTAGCCGGGCGTCATGAAGATTGATGTTGCAGCGCTGTAAGGCCCGAACGGATCGGCGGCAGCGGCGGCGCTTTCAAGGGTACGGAGGGCGGTAGTTCCGACTGGAATGCAGCGGCCGCCGGAGGCGCGGCTGGCGGTGATCGCCCGCGCTGCTTCGGCGGAGAGTTCGGCGTGTTCGGCGTGCATCTTGTGATCAGCGATATCGTCGACCTTTACCGGCAGGAATGTGCCGGCGTTGACGTGGAGCGTTACAGCGGTGCGGGCGATGCCAGAGGCGTCGAGGCGCGCCAGAAGATCAGGCGTGAAGTGGAGGCCGGCGGTGGGAGCTGCGACCGAGCCTGTCTCGCGGGCGAAAAGCGTCTGGTAGTCGCTGGAATCCTGCTCATCAGCGGGACGCTTCGAGGCGATGTAGGGGGGGATCGGCATGTTGCCCGCTGCATCGATGGCCTTGTCGAGCTCATCGCCTGCCCGGTTGAACCCGAGGCGGACTTCGGCTGCCGACTTCGCGATGACGATAGCCATCAAACCGTTGGCGAAGACGATGGTGTCGCCTTCCTTCAGGCGTTTCCCGGGGCGAGCGAAAGCGGACCACTCAAAGGGCGAGAGGCGGCTGTTGAGGTTCACCTCGATCTCGACATCGCCGCCCTCCCCGCGCGCCGGTCGCCGTCCCAGCAGGGCGGCGCGGAGGACGCGGGTATCGTTGGCGACCAGGATATCGCCGGGATTCAGCAGCTCCGGTAGATCGCGGACGGAGCGGTCTTCGAGCTGCCCTTCACGTCCACGGACGACCAGAAGCCGCGCGGAATCGCGGGGAACGGCTGGTCGCAGGGCGATCAGCTCTTCTGGGAGCTCGAAATCGAAGTCCGACAGTTTCATGGGGCGCCCATAGCGGGGAACAGCTTCCGGCGCCAGTCCGCCCTTGCGCCGCCCGGATTTGGAGTATGGTGAACGTGGGAGGACGACATCATGCTTCGCGCTACCCTGTTGGCCACGCTGGCTTTGGCCGCCTGTTCGCCGGCCCCGCCCCCTGCCGCAACTCCGGAACCTGCGCCACCCGCGATCGCTGCGCCGGCGGACCTGAAATCGCTGGAGGCGGCGCATGACTGGCAGCATGAGCCGGGCGAGACACTGAACGCGGACTGGAATGCCGGGGTGAAGACACTGCTCGGCAAGCTGTCTCGGCAGGATGCGATTGGAGCGATCGAGGCGGCGGGCTTCGCTTGCATCTATGGCGAGGCGCATGAGGATTATCCTGATCCGATGGCGGTGTGTTCGCGGAGCTTTGCGACGCGGGCGTGCCAGATGGATTGGGAAATCTCCTCGACCGCCGACAAGGGCATGGTGCTTGATGTGGATGGCGCATTCCGGCGGGATTGCGTGGGGCTGGATGATGACTGGCCGGACAAGGTGAAGTCGGCGATCGATGATCAGCTGGCGCCGGCAACGCCGCCGCAATAGTCGCGTGGGCGCGGCCTCGCGGGAGGGCGAGTTGGGGTGGGTTTTGGTTTTTGGCCTGATCGTTAGATCAGGTTGTGGCGCAGTCTTTCGACGCGCATGGGGAACGGCGCGGGAGTGCCCCCTCCGTCTCGCCGCGAAGACGCGGCGATCCACCTCCCCCAGTGCTTCGCACGGATGGAGGCAATTCCCCTTCGTTGCTGTGATCTTGCCTCCCCATGCGGAGCAGGGGGAGGTGGATCGCGCGCGTAGCGTGCGAGACGGAGGGGGATGGTGAGGTGTGGCTCACGGAGGTGAGCACGCCCTCGTCCTTCGAGACGATCGCTTCGCGATCCCTCAGGATGAGGGCTGAATGGGTTTCCTTGTTGTGGGTGTCGTTCGTTTCTCGGGGCAGAGCCGTAGGCGTCACATCGCTGTGGCATTCAGCGGCAAGACGGCGGCGAGTCATCTGGAGAGTTGAGGCGACGTTTCGCACCAGCTCTGCAAACGCGCGCAGCATCGCTGTCAGCCAGAGCTGAGGAAGCGATGGGGTTCCGAATCCGTGTGCGCGGGTTTGTGCCGGTGTC
>JAUYSA010000427.1 GCA_030696545.1 Hyphomonadaceae bacterium | reverse complement strand
CCGCGCGCTTGGCCGTGTTCGAATATCGCGACAAGCAGGTCGAATGTTTCCTGTCTTGCAGCGGGCGAATCGCCTTCGCCATCCAGTCCCATCGAAACCTTGCGGATCTCGGTGAAGACCTCGCGATAAAGCGCGCGGTTGGATTCGATGCCCTTGCCCATCTGTCGGTACAGGTTGCGTAAGCGCTCCGGCGTCGTGAACGTTTCATTGCCAAGCGCCGCCTGCAGTAGGTCGCGGTAATTTCTCAGAGACCTTGCCGTAATGGCGTCCAGCACAAGCTGCTTTGATCCGAACTGGTTGAAAACCGTCGCCCGCGAAACCTGCGCATCTTCGGCAATATCCTGCATCGACGTATTATGCAGGCCGCGCGTTGCAAAAAGCTTTTCGGCAGATTTCAGGACAAGCGCGCGCGTCTCTTCGCCATACGTGCGTACATCGCGGGCAGGGCGTGGGCGCGTGCTCACGCGGCGACAGCCTCGCCCTTCGACCCGCAGCGCTTGAGCACCTCGGCATAGCCCTTCGTGATGCGCATCCGCTCGCGATAGCCCTTCTGCAGCAGCAGCTTGTGCGCCTTCTCCAGATTGTAGCAGGGCACATACATGAAGCAGTGGTGCTCACAGTGATAATGCACCCAGAACGGCGCGATGAAGAGCCGCTCCAGCGGATTGGCGAGCGTCGTCCGCGCGTGCGTGAACGGATCGTCCTGCGTGTTGACCATCGCATGTTCGCCCATCGCGCGCAGGCGCGTCACCAGCGGAAACCAAGTCGCCATCGGCACGATCCACAGCGCCGGCCACGCCCACCAGTATCCCATCGCAGTCGTCGCCACGATCAGCACGCCATTGGTGATCCAGAACCTGCGCCCCGGCTCGTCCTGCACGCGCGGCTGCTTGCGGGTCTGCCCCTGCAGGTGCGAGATGAAAGGCGCAACGCCCTGCCGGATGCGCTGCTTGAAGAATGTCTGCCCCGTCAGGTCGCGCACGAACTTCCGCAGTATCGACCCGCGCGTCACCGGGAAGGGCCGCGACAGACCAAGGTCCGGGTCCTCCGGCTGCTCGGTGTATTTGTGGTGCGTCAGGTGATACGGTCGATACCGCTTCAGGCTGCCGCCGATCGGACCGCCGCACAGCCATTCCGCCATCCAGTCATTCAGCTTGGCGTTCGGATGCAGCGTCCCATGCGCCGCCTCATGCTCCAGGATCGCCAGCCCCAGCTGCCGCGTCCCGATCAGCATCACAGCCAGCACATAGGTCAGTGGATTGGGGAAGTAGATGAACAGCGCGCCCGCGCCGATGATCACCGCCCACGCGAACACAACCAGCCCCGGTCCCATCCAGACCGACTGTGTGGAAACCCGCGCCCACTCCTCGGGCGTGAAGATGGTTTTCGGATCGACGCGTGTGACTGAGGGCATGGGATAATTGTAACAGATGCGTGCGCGGATTGCAGGGGCCGCAAAGTCGCGCACTGCAGGTTAAAATTTGACGTAGCGGCAAGCCGCTCAGGGGGTGGCGCGAAGCCACGCCAGCTATAGGGTAATCGCCGGGGAAAGCGCCTTCCGGGAGAAACCACGCGATGAAATCAATCACCCTTTTGCTGGCCAGCGCAGCCGCGCTCGCTCTCGCCGCCTGCGAGCAGAAGGCGCCCGAACCACCACCCGCCGAACTCGGCCCGGACACCGCCGAAGCCACAATCCCCACCGTCACGCCGATCCCGGAGCAGGGCGATGGCGGCGTGGCTGACTTCTACAACCTCGCCGGTCCTGCTCCCGCCAAGCCCGGCACGCTGATCCGCACCGAAGCGCAACCCGAAGGCACAAGCCTCGCCGAAGCCGCGCAGGCGATGCGCATTCTCTATTCCTCCACCGATGGTCTTGATGGAAAGACGCCGGTTGCCGTGTCGGGGTCGCTCTTCCTCCCAAAGGGTGAGGCGCCTGCCGACGGCTTTCCGCTGATCGCGTGGGCGCATGGCACGGTCGGCATCGCGGATGTCTGCGCGCCGTCCAACAATCCGCGCTCCGAGCGCGACACCAAATATCTCAACCACTGGCTGTCACAGGGCTACGCCGTCGTCGCCTCCGACTATCAGGGTCTCGGCACGCCCGGCGGCCACCCCTATCTCGCCACGCGCCCCGCCGCTTACTCGGTGCTCGACAGCATCCGCGCGGTGCAGGGCGACGCCAACCTGAAGATCTCCAAGTCCGTCGTGCTCGTTGGCCAGAGCCAGGGCGGCGGCGCCGCCTTCGCAACAGCGGGCGAAGCCGTCACCTACGCACCCGACCTCGACATCCGCGGCACAGTCGCCACCGGCACGCCCTACTTCACCAACGACACCGCCCCGGCCGTCCGCGACCCCAACGCTGTCTCAGGCGTCTTCGCGTACTCGCTGTACATCATGTACCTCGCCGAACAGGCCGACCCCACATTCAAGATCGCCGACTACGTGACCGACAAGGCCAAGCCCGTCATCGAAACCACGCGCACGGCCTGCCTGATGCCCGCCTGGAACCAGATCGAGAAAGAAGGCCTCAACCAGACCAACTCCTTCGTGAAAGACCCGACGCCAGCCCTCGCGAAATTCTATCCGCTGATGGCGTACTCCTCGCTGAAGGTGAAAGGCCCCGTCTTCATGGGCACAGGCGGCAAGGACAAGGACGTGCCCCCTCCGGGTCAGCAACGGCTCTTCACCGACGCCTGCGCCGCCGGCTCTGTCATCGAGCACAAGATCTACGCCGACCTCGACCACAGCGGCACAGTCAACGGCTCCCTCGCTGACTCAACACCCTTCGTGAAGAAGGCTTTCGCAGGCGAACCCATCACCGGCAACTGCAAGACACCAGCTTAAGGCGCCGAACTCACCAGCGTAGCCAACCGAGCCATCCACCTCCGTCTCGCCCGCTCCGCGTGCGATCCACCTCCCCCTGCTCCGCATGGGGAGGCAAACACCGGCGCCGCCTTGCGACTGAGGGGAATTGCCCCCCTCAGTGCGAAGCACTGGGGGAGGTGGATCGCCGCGTCTTCGCGGCGAGACGGAGGGGGCACAAGCGCGCCGATGCCGAGATTGGGGGATAGAGCGACATCAGAACTGCGGGATAGCCAAAATTCTTCCCGCATGAAT
>JAUYSA010000402.1 GCA_030696545.1 Hyphomonadaceae bacterium | reverse complement strand
CACTATCACAACCGCAAGCCTGTGCGTGACCAGGTCGCTGAACAGCTTGAGGCGACATACTGGGAAAGCCTCGACCAGATGCTGGCGCGGATGGACATCGTCTCCATCAACTGCCCGCACACGCCGGCGACTTTCCATCTGCTGTCGGCGCGGCGCATCAAGCTGATGAAACCCGAAGCTTACCTCGTGAACACCGCACGGGGCGAAGTCGTCGATGAAGCCGCGATGATCCGCGCGCTGGAAGCAGGCGAGATTGCCGGCGCCGGTCTCGACGTATTCGAGAACGAACCCAACGTGAACCCGCGCCTCAAGGCGCTGCGCAATGTGGTGCTGCTGCCCCACATGAGCTCAGCGACGCTCGAAGGCCGGGTCGATATGGGCGAGAAGGTCATCATCAACATCAAGACCTTCGCCGACGGTCACAGGCCGCCGGACCGCGTCATCCCGGCAATGCTGTAGGGCGCGCGCAAAGGCACATCCATATGATCCGCAAGACACTGCTCGCTTTCGCGGCGACGCTTGCCTTTTCCGCGCCTGCGCATGCGCAGGAAGAGTGGAAGTGGGGCGTCAATTTCTACGATCTGCAGCTTCACAGCGCTGTTGCCGATGACAGCCCAGTTGCGGCCGACATCTGTTCGTCGGCCCTCATCGCGATGGCGTCCTTCATGACGGACGAGGGCGGCAATGCAGACACCATTTATCAACTGGCGACGTTCGGAAATGCGTGGACCGAGGAAGGCGCCAACCGGCGCGAAACCGACCTCGACACCTACAAGTCGAAATACATGGCGCCTGCGTTCGGCCTGATGCGGGATCTCGATATCGATCACCTGACCTACTGGACCGAGCACTGTCTGCAGCTGACCAAGCGGTCAGTTGAGCAGCGTTCCGAGTAACGACCGGACGGCGCGCATCGCCTTCCATCGAAACGATTTTCTTAACCGCCCGTCGCGCGTTTGGCGCGTGAGCGACAACGCACTGCTATAGTCCCGCCATTCTTTGGCCGTCCTGTTGTGTGAGGTTAAGCGCGCATCCGGTAAGGCGGTCTGCCCGAACTGGAGTTGAGTGGATGAAACAGATGCGCGTTGTTGTTTCGGCCGTCTTTGTTACGGCGCTGGGTGCTGGCGGTGTCGCCACGGCCCAGCTTCCCACGCAGATGCAAGGTCAGCCGGTCGTTTCGCGTGCGAGCTATACGGTCGAGCCCTATGCGCCGCCGGGCGCTCCCATCACCATCCAGGGCACAGGCGTGCGCCTGCGCGCCGAGCCGTTCTCGACACCGCAGACGCAGGTGCTGTCGAGCGGCAGCACTGGCCTTGCGCTCAACGTAGTCGGCATCGCGCGTCTGCCTGACTGGAACTGGTATCAGGTCGTTCTCAAGAACGGGCAGAAGGCTTTCATCCGGTCGGACCTGACGTCTTCGCCGTCGCGCGGGAATGGCCAGGCGGCGCCAGTTGCTCCAGTTGCTGTTGCGCCTGTTCCGGCGCCGTCGGCCTACGCGCCGACACCGCCGCCAACACCGCAGCCTTATGTGCCGCCGCCGGCCTACTCGCAGCCGATCCCTGCGCCGCAGCCCGTGCCGCTCGCCCCGGCGACGACGCCCGCTCAAACGCCGCCTGTGACCAACAGCCTGCCGTCACTGGACCTGCCGAAGCCGTCTGATCCGGCTGGCCTGCGGTCAAACTAGGTCTGCTCCGTCACATTGTTGTTTCGAAATCACCCGTCCCGGCCTCGCGCCGGGACGGGTTTTCGTGCGCGCTCTTCCATTTTGACTGTCGGGCATTCAATCTGGGTTCAGCCGGGGTCGGGGATGATCCGGGGTGGACCTGGAGTGGGACGATGACGGTTTTTCGTACTGGCCGCACGCTTGCCTTCGCTGTGCTTGGCGCTTCCGCCCTGGCGCTTTCCGCCTGTGCGACAGAGGAAGGCTATCGCCAGCACATGAGCATGGAGCTGGGCCGGTCGAGCGATGACCTGCTGATGCGCTGGGGCCCCCCGCAGAACAGCGCGCAGATGTCGAACGGTCGCGAGCTGTGGAGCTACACCAAGACCACAATTGATGAGCGCGAAGGCTATTATCGCGACGAGACGCGCGAAGTGAAACGCACCTTCACCGACAAGGAAGGCAAGACGAAAACCGAAACCATCACCGAAACCTTCCCCGTGTGGGAGCCGCCGCAGGTCTATCGTTCGACCTGCACGACGCGGTTCGTGCTGGGCGGCGGCCGCGTCGAGGATGTGACCTTCGACGGCGATGGCTGCGTCGCGGAAGAACTCAGCTAGCGACTATTCGCGTATGGTGAGCCGGCTCACCGTTCCGGCTTCAACGGCGGCGTCGGTAAAGCGGAGGTCGTCCCATCCCTTTTGCGAGTAAAGCCGCGTCTGGTCGGAATGATGCGGCGAGGTTGCATCCGTTGATTCCGAATAGGTGAGAATGCCCTGGCTGACCGGACCGTTCGCGGTGAACTCCGCCGTCATGATCCAGCTCGCGCCATGGCGAATGCTGGTCCATCCAAGTTTCGGCTCGAGGCTCTCGACGGTTATGACGTTGAATACCCCTTCGGGCCCTGCGCCTCCATGGATCGGAATGCGCTCATCTCCGCGCGTCTCGCGCTGTACGTCGCCGAGCCGCGCATCCGGCGCAATGCCAAGCTCGGCCAGCTTGTCGACTGCCTTGATCAACGCCTCAAGAACCTTCGCGTCGGCCGTATCAAGCGTGTTGGGGGTCGTGACCGGATTTTTTGGGTCGAAAGGGACTTTGAATTTCAGCCCGCCATTCTCGGCAAACAGATGGAACAGGTGCGCGCCACGGCTGTCGAGTTCCACCTTGCCGTCCCACTCCGCGAGCGCCTTGAAAGCTGCTGGCATGTTGGGGCGGGCCGATTGCCAGCACAGCTTTGCCAGATCGGCGCGAACCAGCTCCGAGCCATAATGGCGGTTGCCATACATGACCTGCTGTAGCGTGCCGATGTCGAATTTCGGCGCGCCAAGACCGTCCGTGCCCGCCACGCGTTGCGCAACCTGGATCAGCCCAAGGCGCGTGCGAAGGGATCGCGCGGTAGCTTCATCGCCCCAGATCGGGCTGTAGCCTTCCAGCGGCTTGGCCGGATTGGTCAGCCAGTAGCTGTCATTGCTCTGCGTGACGTAGTCCGTGCGAAACAGGTGGGGCGATGCCGCCGGCCCGAACACGCCGGGCGCAGAAGCATCGGCATCCGTCTTCCAGTCGCAGGCGGCGCGTGAGCCGTCGAGCACAGGGATGCTGCTTTTGGCCCACTGGTCGCGCGCGAAGTCGGAGATGGAGCAGGCAGCGGCAAGCTCGCGCGTGACGTTCGGAATCATGCCGAGATCACCATACAGCGTTTCGCCGCTGGAATCCGCTGCGGTCGTGTTGAAGCGATAGGCCTGGTATTTGCCAAGAACGCTGCGCAGCTCGCGCACATTCCTGGACTGCCAGACAGCCATGTACTGATCCAGATCGCGCAGGCCGACGCGCGGCGTGCGGAGCGCAAACGCCGTCTTCGATGTCCACGGATAGGTGGCCGAGGACACGACGGAACCCCAGCGCGTCGAATACAGCGTCCGCGTCTCCGGTTGCAGATTGCCGTCGCGCAGAACCTGGACCGTCACAGTGGCGCGATCCATGGCGACCGGCTTGCCTTCGTAGAGGTAGCGGGTCGGATCAGCCGGATCGAGCGTCAGCTCGTAATAGCCGAAGCGGCGGGCGGTGGAGACTGTGTTGCTCCACGCGATATTCTCCGTGTGCCCCATGCGGATCAGCGGCATGCCGATGTAGGACACGCCGACAATGTTCAGTTTGCCCGGGATGATAAAGTGCGTGCGGTAGAATCGGTTCGGGCCGTCCCAGGGATAGTGCGGATTGCCGAGCACCATGCCCTTGCCGCCCTTGGTCACGTCGCGGCCGAGACCGTAGGCGTTGGAGCCGAGATCGACTTCGTTGATGTAGGCGTCGCGGGTAAGGTCGGCGCATGATTTTTGCCACATGCGAGTTTCTCCCATCGCGCTGTGCAAGCCTAGCATGGGCAGGCGGGACCGGAAGCGCCACGTTTTTCCTTGAACTTGCGCGCGGTTGCGCGTCTCTTGCGGGTAATGTCTGGAGGGACCTATGAAACTGGCTGCATTCGGACTTGCCGCAGCGTTTTCCGTGCTGGCTGGCTGCGCGATAACTGAGTCTGCGGCTGTAGCGGCTGCTCCGGCCCCCGCTCCGCCTGCGGTATCGCCGCCACCGACACCTGCTGCGCCCAACTCACAGCCCTTCGCCCGCGTTGTTGATCTCGGCCAGGGCGTTTCGATGCTGATCGGTCAGGGCGGCAATCTCGGGCTTAGCGTCGGCGAAGACGGCGTCTTCCTGATCGACGACCAGTACGCGACCAACGCGGTCGCCAACCTCGCCAAGATTGAAGAGCAGGCGAAGGGCAAACCCAAATACCTGATCAACACGCACTGGCACTTCGACCATGCCGGCGGCAACGAAGTGTTCGGCAAGGCAGGGGCGACCATTTTTGCCAGCGACAATGTCCGCAAGCGGCTGACGGGCGAAATCCCGTCCGTCTCGCGCGGCGCTCCGCAGGTGCCTGCGCCCAAAATCGCGCTCCCGGTTGTGACATTCGTTGAAGGCGTCGACTTCCATCTGAACGGCCAGACGATCCGGGCCATTCGTGCGCCGCTGCCGGCCCACACGGATGGCGATACGCTCGTCTATTTCGTGGAAGCTGACGTGCTGCACATGGGCGATACCTACATGAAGGATCGCTATCCCTTCGTGGATACCGGCTCAGGCGGCATGCAGGCAGGCTTCATCGCCGCGGTCGAGAGAGCGCTGGAAATCGCCGGTCCGAACACGAAAGTCATCCCCGGTCACGGCGAGCTTGCGACCGAAGCCGATCTTCAGGCGGCGCTCGATATGCACAAGGGCGCCCGTGCGGCCGTCGATGCGTTGGTGAAGTCAGGCAAGACGCTTGAGCAGGCAGTCGCGGCCAAGCCGCTTGCACAATGGACACCGCGCTTCGGTCAGGGCGGTTTCATTTCGGAAGATGCCTACGTGACCGTGATCTACAACGAGCTGAAGACGTAATCAGCCGCCACACACGGGACATGCCGGGTCGGCCGTCAGCTTCACTGTTCGGCTGTCGCCGCTAAGGCCATCGAACAGCCAGACACGTCCAGCCATTGTCTGGCCGGCGCCGGTGATCTCCTTCACCGCTTCGAGCGCCATGCGCGAGCCGACCATGCCGGTCAGCGGACCCATCACGCCGACCATGGCGCACGTCTCCTCTGTCTCAGGCATGTCGGGGACGAAGCAGCGATAGCAGGGCAGGCGCTCGGCAGGCGGCTTGCCTCTGGTCCCTCCAGACTTGAACACCGAAACCTGCGCGCTCCACCGCCCCACTGCGCCTGACACAAGCGTAATGCCCAACCCGTGACAGGCCATATTCACATCGAAGCGCGTCTTGAAGCTGTCCGTGCCATCGACGACAACATCCGCGCCCGCGAGCAGTTCGGCCGCGTTGGCGGCGGTCAGGCGCTGGTCAACGGCAGTTACACTGATCCCGGGGTTCAGCGCCGTCAGCCGCTCTACCGCTACCTCGCCCTTCGGGCGGCCGATGTCGGAGGTTGCGAACTGGACCTGCCGCTGCAGGTTCGACAGGGAAACCAAGTCGTCGTCGATGATCCTCAGCTTGCCGACCCCTGCCGCCGCCAGATAAGTCGCCACCGGCCCGCCGAGCGCGCCGGCGCCTACAATCACTGCACAACTGTCCAGCAACGCCCGTTGGCCCGGCCCGCCGATTTCCCGCAGCATGATATGCCGGGCGTAGCGTTCCAGTTGCTCAGGCGTTAGACTCATGTTCGCTCGATCCTCCCGGAGCAGAAACCATGACCGCACACCTTGTTCAATGGCGCTGCCAGCGTCCCGGCGCGTAGCTGGTGGCTGCTGAACCCACATCCAATGTCTATGCGCCGCTGCTCGCCGAGATTGTCGGCGGGCAACGGAACATATTTCTCACGGGCCGCGCCGGTACGGGGAAGACGACGCTGCTGCGCGAGCTGATCTTCAATTCACTCGACAAGGCGATCGTGCTGGCTCCGACCGGGCTAGCGGCCGTCAATGTGGGCGGGCAGACGATCCACTCCTTCTTCAATTTTCCTCCGCGCCTGCTCGATGCGGGCGACGCGCGGAAGATACGCAACCAGCGCGTCGTGAAAGCCATCGAGACGATGGTGATCGACGAGGTCTCGATGGTGCGCGCCGACATGATGCAGGCAATCGACAGCACGCTGCGACTCAACCGCGGCGACAAGCGCCCATTCGGCGGCGTGCGCATGATCCTGTCAGGCGACCTGCATCAGCTTCCTCCAGTCGTCGGCGCCGATGTCGAACATATCCTGCAGGAAAGCTATGGCGGCGCATGGTTCTTCAAAGCGCCGGGCTTTGTCGCGGGGCAGTTCCGGCTCGCCGCTCTGAAGCGGATATTCCGGCAGGAAGACGAAGTCTTCATCCGCATCCTCAACAGCCTGCGCAATGGCCGCGTCACTCCGGAAGACGAAGCGGTCCTGCGCACTCGCGTGTCTGAGCGATCATCGGCGGAAGCCAGTATCACGCACGTCGTCCTTACGCCCAACAACGCCGCCGCCTGGAAGATCAACCAGTTGCGCCTTGCCGAGCTGCCGGGTCCAGCGCGCGCTTATTCTGCCGCGCTCGAAGGAAATTTCGAGCCCAAGGCCTTTCCGACCGAGGAGGTCCTTGAGCTTAAGCAAGGCGCACGCGTGATGATGATCCGCAACGATCCATCCGGACGGTGGGTCAACGGCTCCCTTGGCGTCGTGCAGGGACTGGGCGAAAGCGATTGCTATGTGAAGATCGGCGGCGAGACGCATCGTGTGGCCCAGCAGGCGTGGGAAAAATTCCGCTATGAGTTCGATGCGAGCTCCAAGGCGGTGTCCCGTTCTGTCGTAGGCTCGTTCAAGCAGCTTCCGCTCCGCCTGGCCTACGCCACCACGATCCACAAGAGCCAGGGCATGACGCTCGATCGCGTTCACATCGACTTCGATCGGGGCATGTTCGCGCATGGTCAGGCCTATGTCGCCTTCTCACGCTGCCGTTCACTGGAAGGCCTGGAGCTGTCGCGGCCTTTGCGGCCACGCGACATCATCATCGACAGATCAGCCTTCGATTTTGGCGGCCTCGATCCTGTCTTTGATACCGAACACTATCTGCTTGCCGACATGGCCAAGCCGCAACTCGACCTGAAAGGCTAGGCCGCGTTGCTGTTGGCATGGGTCGCCGCGCCCCGAACACATCCTTCGAGACGATCGCACCGAAAGTGCGGTGACGTTCAAACAGCCCGCCTGCGATCCCTCAGGATGAGGCCGGTTGGCCCTGAAACAGTTCAATACCCACCGGCCTCATCCTGAGGGATCGCAGGTACGCCGCCTCCACACGGGTAATTTCTCGGTGCGATCGTCTCGAAGGATGTATTCGGTGGCCTGCTGGTTCAGCTTTCCCGCAACTCGCTCCAGCTCGCCCTACCGCCCAGTCGACCCAAACCCACCCGCGCCGCGCACGGTATCATCGAGCTTGGCCACGACGCTCAGCTCACCGCGCGTGACAGGCGCGATCACCATCTGCGCGATCCGCTCTCCACGCTTGATGACGAAAGGTTCCTGGCCAAGATTGATGAGGATCACTTTCACTTCGCCACGATAGTCGGCGTCGATCGTGCCGGGCGAGTTCAGGCAGGTAATGCCATGCTTGGCCGCCAGACCAGAACGTGGCCGCACCTGCGCTTCGTGACCGGCGGGCAGGGCGATAGTCAGGCCTGTCGGCACCATGGCGCGATGTCCCGGCGCCAGCGTCAGAGGCTCTCCCTCGGCGACGGCTGCGCGCAAGTCCATACCGGCAGCATCGGCTGTTTCGTAGGCGGGCAGGGCCAGCCCTTCGAAATGCGGCAGCGGCGCGACTTGAATGGTGACGGTCATGGGGAGGCTCCAGTCAGACAGCCATGACTAGCGCGGCATCCCGCTCAGGGCGAGCGTCAGCATCCGATCTCCACAGATCCGTCAGGCCTCGACATCTGCCGCAAACCGCAGCTCGCGGCGTGGACGAACTGTGTTGGTCACATCCATGTAGGTCGGGTGCTTCTTGTAGGCGTGCAGCGCATCAATGCTCGGAAATTCGGCGTACACGACGACATCGATCTCGTTACCGAAAAGATCCGCCTTCCGGTTCTGGGCGACGTCGAACACGGTTGAACCCGGAATGGTCCCAAGACGCTTGAGATGGCCGATGATTTCCGGCGCTTCGCGCGGGTCCTTCAGGGTGAAAAAGACGATGTGGCGGATCATGAACCTGACCTAGGAGTTGGCGCCTCTCTAGGCCATATCCCGCGCCCGCGCTATTCCGCCGCGCTGGTTTCCGGGGCGTCAAAAGTCTCGGCAATACGCTCTGCCAGTTTCATCGCAACCTCGGCCTTGCTCATGCGCGGCCAGCGCTCGACGCCCTTGCGGGAAACGAGGAGAACCTCGTTGTCCGCTCCGCCCATCACGTCGCCGGAAACGTCGTTGGCGACGATCCAGTCAGCGCCCTTGCGGGCGAGCTTGGCCCTGGCGTGCTTTTCGACATCATTGGTTTCAGCAGCAAAGCCGACGACCAGACGCGGGCGGCCTTTCTTCTTTGTGCCGATCGACTTCAGGATGTCGGGGTTCTCGATGAGTTGCAGCGCGACACTCTCCGCCGCCGCGCCCTTGATCTTCAGCTTGGTCTGCGCGCGCGTGGCGGGCCGCCAGTCTGCAACTGCAGCGACCGACACGAAGATATCAGCCGGGAAGTTTGCCTTCACGGCATCCTGCATCTCGATAGCTGTCTCAACCTTCACGCCGGTGACACCGTCCGGGATGGCGAGTTGCGTAGGTCCGGTCACAAGACGCACATCGGCGCCGAGACGCGCGAGCGCATCGGCAATCGCATAGCCCTGCTTGCCCGACGAATGGTTGGAGATGAAACGAACCGGATCGAGCGGTTCGCGTGTTGGCCCCGCCGTCACCACGGCGCGGATGCCCGACAGCGGCCCGACGCCAGTTGGCGAAGCGAGCATCTTGCGGATTTGCGCTGCAATGCGCGCGGGTTCTGGCAAGCGCCCCGCGCCAAACTCGCCGCACGCCATCGGGCCCACGTCAGGCGCCAAAACGGTGACGCCGTCGGCCTGTAGCTGCGCCACGTTGCGTCGGGTTGCTGCGTGCTCCCACATGCGCACGTTCATCGCAGGCGCCATCAGTACCGGCTTGTCGGTGGCGAGCAGGGTGGTGGATGCAAGATCATTCGCGAGTCCGTTGGCCGCCTTGGCCATCAGGTCTGCGGTTGCGGGGGCAACGACGACGAGGTCGGCCGAGCGCGACAGCTCGATATGGCCCATCTCGGCTTCGTCGGTCAGGTTGAACAGATCCTGATAGACCTTGTCGCCCGACAGCGAGGCCAGCGACAGCGGGGTCACGAACTCTGCGCCCGCCTTGGTCAGGATAACGCGCGTGGCAACGCCGTCCTTGGCAAGCAGCCGGATCAGCTCCAGCGCCTTGTAGGCTGCGATCCCGCCGCCGACGATCAGAAGTATGCGCTTGCCGTCCACGCGTGCGCTCCAGGATTTCGAGAGCAATACATAAGGAATCTTGGTCAGGATTGCATCAAGTCAGACGGTTCGATCCGGTCGTTCTGGTAAAGGTATGGGTAAGGAGTTGGTCGTGCGGGCGGGGAGCCCCTAGATTTAACGGAATGAGCAAGGCTTTCACCCGTGAATCCGACGACGACGGCGTAACGGAGCTGCCGGATCGCGAGATTTCGTCGTTCCCGAACCTCGTCACCGCAGATGGGCTGGCGCAGATCGAGGCCGAGATCGCGCGCCACAGCGACGCGAACGTCAGCGCGCTTTCCGCAGGCGACAAGGAGGCGGCCGCACGCGCATCACGCGAACTCCGCTACTGGACCGCCCGCCGCAATACGGCGCAGGTTCAGCCGGCGCCGGATGACCTGGACCTTGTCACCTTCGGTTCGGT
>JAUYSA010000305.1 GCA_030696545.1 Hyphomonadaceae bacterium | reverse complement strand
CTCGACGCAGGGCAGGGCGAACTACACGATGCAGTTCGACCATTACGAGGCGGTACCCGGCGCCGTCGCCAAGGAAGTGATTGAGAAACTCAGCGGCTGATCAAGCCTAACTGGCGGCCAACCCCGCTGATTGAATTTACGGAGTAAGAAAGATGGGTAAGGAAAAATTCGCGCGGACCAAACCGCACGTGAACGTTGGCACGATTGGCCACGTTGACCACGGCAAGACGACGCTGACGGCGGCGATCACGATCATTCTCGCCAAGTCGGGCGGCGCCACTGCCAAGAAGTATGACGAGATCGACGCTGCGCCGGAAGAGAAGGCTCGCGGCATCACGATCAACACGGCTCACGTCGAGTACGAGACGGCCAACCGTCACTACGCGCACGTCGATTGCCCCGGACACGCCGACTACGTGAAGAACATGATCACGGGCGCGGCCCAGATGGACGGCGGCATTCTCGTCGTCTCGGCCGCCGACGGCCCGATGCCCCAGACTCGTGAGCACATCCTGCTCGCCCGTCAGGTCGGCGTTCCCGCGCTGGTCATCTTCCTGAACAAGGTCGACATGGTCGACGACAAGGAACTCCTTGAGCTCGTCGAACTCGAAGTTCGCGAACTGCTGTCGTCGTACGACTTCCCTGGCGACGTGATCCCGATCATCCCGGGTTCTGCTCTTGCGGCTGTCGAAGGCCGTGATCCGGAAATCGGCGAACAGGCCATCCTCAAGCTGATGGCGGCTGTCGATGAATACATCCCGACCCCGGAGCGTCCGCTCGACAAGCCGTTCCTGATGGCTATCGAAGACGTGTTCTCGATTTCGGGCCGCGGCACAGTCGTCACGGGCAAGATTGACCGTGGTATCGTGAAAGTTGGCGACGAGATCGAAATCGTCGGCATCAAGGACACCCAGAAGACGACCTGCACGGGCGTGGAGATGTTCCGCAAGCTGCTCGATCAGGGCCAGGCTGGCGACAACGTCGGTATCCTCGTTCGCGGCATCGATCGCGAGCAGGTTGAGCGCGGCCAGGTTCTCTGCAAGCCCGGCTCGGTCAAGCCGCACAAGAAGTTCGAAGCTGAGGTGTACGTTCTCAACAAGGATGAAGGTGGCCGTCACACGCCGTTCTTCGCCAACTACCGTCCGCAGTTCTACTTCCGCACAACCGACGTAACGGGCATCGTGGAACTGCCGGCCGGCACCGAGATGGTGATGCCTGGCGACAACATCAAACTCGTCGTCTCGCTGATCGCTCCGATCGCTCTCGAAGAGAAGCAGCGCTTCGCTATTCGCGAAGGCGGCCGCACGGTTGGTTCGGGCGTCGTGGCGAAAATCATCGAGTAGTTCTCGAACGATCTGACTGAACACTAGAGAGGGCGTCAGGGAAACCTGACGCCCTTTCGCTTTGTGGATGTGAGCGTCTAGGGTCTGTGTCTGCGAGGATGAATGAACCGCTCTCTTGAACCGTTCGCGCCAGGCGATCGGGTTAAATGGAAATGGGGAGCTCACTGGGCCGAGGGCGCGGTGCGCGAAGTTTTCACGGGCCGCGTCGAGCGTGTGATCAAGGGCGCACGCATCGCCCGCAACGGCGAGGCCGACAATCCCGCCTATCTGATCGTGCAGGACAACAAGGCCGAGGTGCTGAAGAAGCATAGCGAGCTTTTCAGGGTTTGATGGGGGTAGGGCGCCGCATGTTGCAGCCCCGGTATGTCAGGGTTGTCAGCCTCTGGATCCATCCGGGGCAGGAGGCGGCGTTTGAGGCGTTCGAGCGGGAGGCCGCCCGGATCATGGCGCGGCATGGCGGGCGGATCGATTCTGCCGTCCGGACCGGGATTGGCCGGGCAGAGGATTCGCCCTTCGAGGTCCACATCGTCAGCTTTCCAGACCGCGCCGCGGCTGATTCCTTCGCCGTTGACCCCGAGACGGTGGAACTGCGGCTGCAGCGGGCCGAGATAATCTCCCGGACCGAGGTGCGGGACGGGTATTCAGCCGGCCCGTATTGATCCCGAAAGCCCAAGAAAACGGCGATTTCCGGCAGCTTCTGCAATAAATTGGCTCCCTGCGTCAGCTCGCCCCAAACGGGCGCTTGACGTGGGTAGGGCGGGGGCCTAATACCCCGGCTCGTTTCCAAGGCCTTGGCCGTGCTCGGGTTCGCCCCGAACAAACGCAAGACCCGGAAACAAAAGGAAAAACTCAACGAGTGCGGCAGCCCGCCGGGGGAAGTGATCCCGGTTTGGCTGCATTCACGCTGTTTCGGTGGTCCCGATGGAACGACAAAATATCCGAATTCGCCTTAAGGCGTTCGATCACCGCGCGCTCGACATGTCGGCTCGCGAGATCGTCTCCACGGCGAAGCGCACGGGCGCTCAGGTACGTGGCCCGGTGCCGCTGCCGACCCGCATCGAAAAATTCACGGTCAACCGTTCCCCCCACATCGACAAGAAGTCGCGCGAGCAGTTCGAGATCCGTACGCACAAGCGCGTTCTCGACATCGTTGATCCGACCCCGCAAACCGTCGACGCCCTCATGAAGCTGGACCTCTCGGCCGGCGTCGCCGTCGAGATCAAGCTGGGGAACGGCTAATGCGCACCGGAGTCCTCGCCAAGAAAATCGGTATGACCCGCGTGTTCGGCGCTGATGGCGCGCACATCCCGGTCACCGTGCTCTCGCTCGAAGGCTGCCAGGTCGTTGGCGTCAAGAAAGACGAAGAGCGCGAAGTTGACGTCACCAAAAAGGGTGAGAAGACCGGCACGCGCAAAGCCAATGACGGCTACTCCGCTGTCGTGCTCGGCGCTGGTACGCGCAAGGCCAAGAATGTGAACCAGTCGCTACGCGGCCAGTTCGCCAAGGCCTCCGTAGAGCCCAAAGCCATTCTACGTGAATTCCGCGTTCCTGCGGACATGTTGCTCGAAGTCGGCGCTGAAATCAGCGCGGACCATTTCGTCCCCGGCCAGAAAGTTGATGTCGTCGGCATCACCAAGGGCAAGGGCTTCGCCGGCGCCATGAAGCGCTGGAACTTCGGCGGTCTGGAAGCTTCGCACGGCGTGTCGGTCTCGCACCGCTCGCACGGTTCGACCGGCCAGCGTCAGGATCCGGGTCGCGTGTTCAAAGGCAAGAAGATGGCTGGCCATCTCGGCATGGAACGCGTCACCACCCAGAACCTCGAAATCGTTCGCACGGATGCAGAGCGTGGCCTGATCCTCGTGAAGGGCGCAGTCCCCGGCGCCGAGAACAGCTGGGTTGAAGTTCGTGATGCAGTGAAGGCCAAGGACAACAAGGGTGCGCCGTCGCCCGCTGGTCTTCGCGCCAAGGAAGGGCAGGCCTGATGAAACTCCCCGTCGTCAAGCTTGACGCCAACAAGGCCGGCGAGATCGAACTCGCTGACGCCGTGTTTGGCATTGAAGATATCCGCTCGGACATCCTGCAGCGCATGGTTCGCTATCAGCTGTCCAAGCGCCAGGCCGGCACGCACTCGACGCAAAACCGCGACGATGTGAGCCGCACGACCAAGAAGCTTTATCGCCAAAAGGGCACGGGCGGCGCGCGTCACGGTTCGCGCAACGCTCCGATCTTCGTCGGCGGTGGCGTCGCTCACGGTCCGCACCCGCACTCGCACGCCCACGGCCTTCCGAAAAAGGTTCGCGCGATGGCGATGAAGCACGCTCTCTCGTCGAAAGTGAAAGACGAAGCGGTTATCATTCTTGATGGCTTCGACGGCGAGAAGACCAAGGATCTGGTCGCCCAGCTCAAGGCGCTCAATATCTCGAACGCCCTTTTCATCGGCGGCGCTGAAGTGAACGAGAAGTTCGCCAAAGCCGCTCGCAACATCCCGAACATCGACGTGCTCCCGCTCGCCGGCCTCAACGTTTATGACGTTCTGCGCCGCAAGACGCTGGTGCTGTCGCGTGAAGCGGTCGAAGGCGTTCATGCGCGCTTCGCCGAAGCCGAGAAGGCGTAACCAGATGGCCGCTCCCAAAGCCCTCCACTACACGCGCCTCACGGCGCCGATCATCACCGAAAAGTCGACCATGTTGTCCGAGTTCAACAAGGTCGTCTTCCGCGTGCCCCTCGACGCGACCAAGCCGCAGATCAAAGAAGCGGTGGAAGCGCTGTTCAACGTCAACGTGGTTGGCGTGAACACACTCGTCGTGAAGGGCAAATCCAAGTTCTTCCGCGGTGTCCCGGGCAAGCGCTCGGACATCAAGAAAGCGATCGTGACGTTGAAGGACGGCCAGTCCATCGACGTGACGACCGGGCTCTGAGGATAAGGCGTCATGGCTCTTAAGACCTTCAACCCGACTTCGCCTGGCCGTCGTCAGCTTGTGCTGATCGACCGCTCGGGCCTGCACAAGGGCGGCCCCGTCAAGGCGCTGACCGAGGGCAAGCATTCATCCGGTGGCCGCAACAACCTCGGCCGTCGCACTGCGCGCTGGCGCGGGGGCGGCGCGAAGAAGTCGTACCGCATCATCGACTTCAAGCGTCGCAAGTGGAACGTCCCGGCGACGATCGAGCGCCTGGAATACGATCCTAACCGCACGGCCTTCATCGCGCTCATCAATTACGCTGATGGCGAGCAAGCCTACATCATCGCCCCGCAGCGCGTTGATGTCGGCGACACGGTGATTGCGGGCGAAACCGCCGACATCAAGCCGGGCAACGCCCTGCCGCTGAAGTCGATCCCGGTCGGCACGATCATCCACAACATCGAGATGAAGCCGCTCAAGGGCGCGCAGATCGCTCGTTCGGCTGGCTCGTACGCTCAGCTCGTCGGCCGTGGCGATGGCTACGCGCAGGTGAAGCTCTCGTCCGGCGAAGTCCGCCTGATCCCGGAACTCTGCATGGCCACGATCGGCGCAGTTTCGAACCCGGACAACATGAACGTCGTGATCGGCAAGGCCGGCCGCAACGTTCACAAGGGCTGGCGTCCGCACGTTCGCGGCGTCGCCATGAACCCGGTCGACCACCCGCATGGTGGTGGTGAAGGCAAGACGTCCGGTGGCCGTCACCCCGTCACCCCGTGGGGCAAGAAAACCCGCGGTCCGAAAACCCGCAAGAACAAGTCGACCGATCGTCTTATCGTTCGTCGTCGGCACAAAGCGTAACGGAGAGAAGCAAGATGTCCCGTTCCGTCTGGAAAGGCCCCTTCGTCGATGGCTATCTGCTTAAGAAAGCAGAAGTCGCGAAGAGTGCTGCGCGTTCGACGCCGATCAAGACCTGGTCGCGCCGTTCGACGATCCTGCCCGATTTCATTGGCCTGACCTTCCAGGTCCACAACGGCAAGACGTTCGTGCCGGTCAACGTCTCGGAAGAGATGGTTGGTCACAAGCTCGGCGAGTTCGCGCCGACCCGCACGTTCCATGGCCATGGCGGCGACAAGAAAGTCGCCCGCAAGCCGGCAGGTAAATAATCATGGGCAAGCAAAAAGCTCCTCCGAAACAGGCCTCCAACGAGAGCCGCGCCGTGCTTCGCATGTACCGCATCAGCGGTCAGAAGCTGAACCTGCTGGCGCAGCAGATCCGCGGTCTGAAAGTCGACAAGGCGATGGCCGAACTCGAATTCTCGCGCAAGCGCGCTGCCGTCGATGTGTTGAAATTGCTCAAGTCCGCTGTTGCTAACGCGGACAACAACCACAGCCTCGACATCGACAGCCTGATCGTCGCCGAGGCTCACGTCGGCAAGAACCTGGTCATGAAGCGGATGCACGCTCGCGCGCGCGGCCGTGGCGTCCGGGTCGAGAAGCAGTTCTCGCAGCTCACGATCGTGCTCCGCGACACGTCCGCGGTCGCTCAAACCTCTGAGGCCGCATAATGGGTCAGAAGATCAACCCGACTGGATTTCGTCTGGGCGTCAACCGTACGGCTGACAGCCGTTGGTATGCAGAAAGCGCCGACTTCGGCCGCCTGCTCCACGAAGACATCAAGATCCGCAAGTACATCAAAGAGAAGCTGAAGCAGGCTGGCGTCAGCAAGGTCATCATCGAGCGTCCGCACAAGAAGTGCCGCATCACTGTTCATACCGCCCGTCCGGGCATGGTGATCGGCAAGAAGGGCGCGGACATCGAGACGCTGCGCAAGGCGATCACCAAGCTCTGCAAGGACGAAGTGTTCCTAAACCTCGTCGAGATTCGCAAGCCGGAGACGGACTCCAACCTCGTCGCCGAGGATGTGGCCCGCCAGCTCGAGCGCCGTGTTTCGTTCCGTCGCGCCATGAAGCGCGCGATGCAGACGACGATGCGCATGGGCGCCCAGGGCATTCGTCTCACGGTTGCGGGCCGCCTCGGCGGCGCCGAGATCGCGCGTACGGAATGGTATCGTGAGGGCAGGGTGCCGCTGCACACGCTCCGCGCCGACATCGACTACGGAACCGCTGAAGCCTCGACGACCTATGGCATCATCGGCATCAAGTGCTGGATCTTCAAAGGTGAGATCATGGAGCACGATCCGATGGCTGTTGACCGCAAGCAGGAAGCCGCAGGCGAAAGCCGCCCGCGTCGCGACCGCGAGCGTCAAGATCAGCGCGCGTAAGTGAGATAGAGCAATGCTGCAACCCAAGCGCACAAAGTATCGCAAGGCCTTCAAGGGACGCATTCACGGCGTCGCCAAGTCTGGCTTCACGCTGAATAACGGCAGCCACGGCCTCAAGGCCCTGGAGCCGAACCGCGTCACCGCGCGCGAGATCGAGGCTGCACGCCGCGCTCTCACCCGCGAAATGAAGCGTCTCGGTAAAGTCTGGTGCCGCGTGTTCCCGGATGTGCCGGTGTCGAAAAAGCCGATCGAAGTCCGCATGGGCTCGGGCAAGGGCGCGCCAGAATTCTGGGTGGCCCGTGTGAAACCCGGCCGCATTCTTTTCGAAATCGATGGCGTTCCGGATGCGATCGCTCGTCAGGCCCTCACGCTCGGCGCCGCCAAGCTGTCGGTCAAGACGAAGATCGTCACGCGGATCGGAGAGTAGGCGATGACCAAGTTTTACGAAATCCGGAAGGACATGGAAGGCTACCGCGCCTCCACGCCCGACCAGCTGCGTGACGAGCTCACGAAGCTGCGGAAAGAACAGTTCAACCTGCGTTTCCAGAAGGCGACCGGCCAGATGGAAAAGACGTCTCGCGTCGGCGACATTCGCCGCAGCATTGCCCGCATCGAGGCTGTGCTGTCCGAGAAGTCCAAGAAGCAGCCGGCGTAGGAGACAGCGATGCCCAAGAGAATCATGGAAGGCGTGGTCGTCTCCAACAAGATGGACAAGACCGCAGTTGTGAAGGTCGAGCGTACCTTCATCCACCCGCTGTTCAAGAAGACGGTTCGTAAGTCGAAGCGCTACCACGCTCACGACCAGGACAATGCTGCCCAGGTTGGCCAGCACGTCGAGATCCAGGAATGCCCGCCGCGCTCTAAACTGAAGCGTTGGGAAATCGTTTCGTTCAAAGGGGCGAACGCATGATCCAGATGCAAACAAATCTAGATGTTGCGGACAACTCCGGCGCCCGCCGCGTCCAATGCATCAAGGTGCTCGGCGGCTCCAAGCGCCGCTACGCCTCGATCGGCGACATTATTGTCGTGTCGATCAAGGAAGCCGCGCCGAAGGGCAGGGTGAAGAAGGGCGAAGTGAAACGCGCCGTCGTCGTTCGCGTGTCGAAAGACCTGCAGCGCCGCGACGGTTCGGTGATCCGCTTCGACTCGAACGCCGCTGTTCTGGTCAACGCGCAGAACGAGCCAATCGGCACGCGCATCTTTGGGCCGGTTCCGCGCGAGCTTCGCGCCAAGAACCACATGAAAATCATCTCGCTTGCGCCGGAGGTCCTGTAATGGCCGCCAAGATCCGCAAAGGCGACACGGTGATGGTGATCACCGGCAAGGACAAGGGCCGCAAAGGCGAAGTCCTGAAGTCGTTCCCGGAAGAGAGCCGCGTGCTCGTTTCGGGCGTTAACATCAAGGCTCGTCACACAAAGCCGAGCCAGGCCGACCCGCAAGGCGGGATCAAGCGCAACGAAGCGCCGATCCACGTCTCTAACGTTGCCCACGTCGATCCGACGTCCGGCAAGCCGACGCGCGTTGGTTTCAAAACTGAAGGTACCGGAGAGAAGAGCCGCAAGGTTCGCTTCGCCAAACGCTCCGGGGAGACGATCGATGGCTGACGCTAGCTACACCCCGCGTCTCAAGACGCTTTACTCGCAGTCGATCCGCGAGAAACTGACGGCGCAGTTCAATTATACGAACGGCTTGCAGATTCCGGCGCTCGACAAGGTCGTGATCAACATGGGCGTTGGCGAAGCTGTCGCCGACTCCAAGAAGATCCGCTCGGCCGTTGCTGATCTTGCTGCGATCTCGGGCCAAAAGCCGATTGAGACCGTGTCGCGCAAGTCGATCGCAGCGTTCAAGCTGCGCGACGGCATGACGATCGGTTGCAAGGTCACGCTTCGCCGCGAGCGCATGTACGAGTTCGTCGACCGCCTCACCACGATCGCCCTTCCGCGCGTGAAGGACTTCCGCGGTCTCAACGGCAAGTCGTTCGATGGCCGTGGCAACTTTGCCATGGGTCTCAAGGAGCACACCGTGTTCCCGGAGATCAGCTACGACAACATCGAAACGGTCTGGGGCATGGACATCATTGTGTGCACGACGGCGCGCACCAACGACGAAGCGAAAGCACTCCTCACGGAGTTCGGCTTTCCCTTCCGCAACTAGGCGCGCTGGAGAGAAACGATATGGCTAAGAAAAGCTCGATCGAAAAGAACAACCGCCGCAAGCGGATGTCGGCTCAGTACGCTCCCAAGCGCGCTGAACTGAAAGCCATGGCGCTCGACGAAAGCCTTCCTCTGGAAGAGCGTTTCGAAGCTCGCATGAAACTGGCGAAACTTCCGCGCAACTCGGCCCCGAGCCGTGTTCGCAACCGCTGCGAAATCTCGGGTCGTCCGCGCGCTTACTACCGCAAGCTCAGGATGTCGCGCATTGCGCTGCGCGAATATGGCGCCAACGGGATGATCCCGGGCCTCGTCAAGTCGAGCTGGTAGGGGAGATCACAAGATGCAAATGAACGATCCCCTGGGAGATCTCCTGACCCGTATCCGCAACGCCCAGCGTCGCGGCCGGTCCACGGTGCAATCACCCGCCTCAAAACTCCGCCTCCACGTCCTGGAAGTGCTCCAGCGCGAAGGCTACATCCGCGGCTTCACGGAAGTGGAGAAGGACGGACGCCGTGAGCTCGATATCGAGCTCAAGTATTACGACGGCGCGCCGGTCATCTCCGAAATCCGCCGCATCTCGAAACCGGGCCGCCGGGTTTACTCGGCCGTCCGCGATC
>JAUYSA010000273.1 GCA_030696545.1 Hyphomonadaceae bacterium | reverse complement strand
GAGGCGTATCGCAATCTGAGCGCGGTGGGCGCAACGCCGATCGCGATCACCGACAACCTCAATTTCGGCAACCCGGAAAAGCCGGACACGATGGGCGTGATCGTGAAGGCGATCGAGGGGATGGCGGAGGCATGTCGCGTTCTGGAATTCCCGGTCGTGAGCGGGAACGTGTCGCTCTACAACGAGACGGATGGCGTGGGGATTCCGCCGACGCCGGTGGTAGGCGGGATCGGGCTGATCGAGAACCTCGATCACATCGCGACGCTGAAAGGGGCGCAGGCGGGAGATGAACTACTGCTGATCGGGCAAGCGCCAACGCACCTCGGTGCGTCGGCTTATGCTCGCGTGGTCCTTGGCCTTGATGGCATTCCTGCAGGATCACCGCCTCGGGTGGATCTTGCGGCTGAGCGGCGCAATGCGGACCTTATCCGGACACTTATCGCTCAAGGCCTGGCGAATGCCGTGCATGATGTTTCTGAAGGTGGAATCGTTTGTGCTGCCGCTGAAATGGCCCTTGCCGCCAACCTGCCAATCAACATCGCGCCGGATATAAACGCTCAGGATGCCGATGGAAAAAATACACCCATGAACAGGACAGGGCTGCTTTTCGGAGAAGACCAGGCAAACTATCTAATCGCGGCAAACGCCAAGCAAAGTGAAGCAATCTTGGCGCTGGCGAAGAAGCAGAAGCTTGAGTGGCTGGTTTACAGCATCGGCATGTTCGAAGGCGAAGGCATTCAGTTCTTCGCTGACACCGAAACACGAACAGCTGTCCCCCTCGCCACTATGCGAGCCGCGCACGAGGGCTGGCTGCCGAATTACATGAAGGGCGCTTCGTAGCTCGCGTTTGCGAGCCCGCCCTCGTCCTTCGACGGGCGGCCCTTCGGGCCTGCTCAGGATGAGGGCTAACTGCTGGCAGTTCTGTAGCCCTCATCCTGAGCAGCACGCGTAGCGTGCGTCCGTCGAAGGACGAGGGTGTTCGCATAGAGTCTGCGCATGAAACTTCCGACATGCGGGAACCTGACTCATTCGACATGGTGGAACCCGGAACGGCGCTCCGTGAGCACGCGTTTCTCCTGTGATGGGTGGGGACCCAGTCACTTGGAGGAACACATGTCCCGTATCATTCTTTTGGGCGCCGCGAGCTTTGCCGCGCTTACGCTGGCCGCGTGTGGCGACAATATGAGTTCTGACGCGGCCTTGATTGCGCCTGCGACGGAGACCGCGTCAGCTGATCCGGCGTCTGCCGAGAACGCCGCGCGGGAGGCGCAGGATTTCGTGAATGCGGCTGGTCAGGCCAGCCTGGTCGAGATCCGCACCAGCGAGATGGCGCTGGAGAAATCGTCGAGCGCTGATGTGAAGGCGTTCGCGCAGATGATGATCGACAACCACAAGGCTTCGATCGACCGGCTGAAGGCGGCGGCATCCTCTGCCGCGCTGATGCCGCCACTGGACGTGCTGGATGATTTCCATATGCGGCGGATCAACGATCTGGTCGAGACGGATGGCGATGCCGATTTTGATGCGGACTATGCCGCCCTGCAGGTCGACGCCCACAATGACGCGATCAGGCTGTTCGAGGACTATTCGAAGGACACGGATGCAACAGCTCAGCTGAAAATGTTTGCGGACGAGACGCTGCCGGCGTTGCAGACGCACAAGGCGGAAGCCGAAAAGATCCGCGAGATCGCGACGAAGGCCGATAAACCGGCCAATCCCAGCTAGGGATTTCCCTCGCTATGGCGAAAAAGCGCAGCGTACGCCAATTAGGGTACGCTGCGTTCTGCTATTGTGCGAAGTAAAAGCCGAACTAGATACAGCATCCGGGACTCAAGGCCGGATCCGACCGCGGGCGTGAACCATGCGGCGATCCTGGGAGGGACTATCAATGGCAATGGATCGGGCAACGCTCGAAGGCTATCTGCGTGATGCGTTTCCCGACGCGGTGATCGCGTTGAAGGATCTTGCCGGCGACAATGATCACTGGAGCGCTGAGATCGTCTCGGAGCAGTTCCGTGGCAAGTCGCGCGTGGCGCAGCATCAGATGGTGTATGCCGCGCTGAAGGGACGGATGGGCGGCGTGCTGCATGCCCTCGCCCTGACCACGCGGGCGCCGGACTGAGGTAGCCGCGTGGCTGATTCCAATCGCGACAATGCATCTGGCGTGCGCCGCCTCGGCTTCGGGGTGAGCGGGCCGCATGGCTCGCCGCTGGTGCGGCCGGAAGCCACGGTGGCGATGATCATGCAGGCCTTCGCGCTTGGCGTGCGGGTGTTCGACACGGCGCCGGCTTACGGCAATGGCGAAGCGGAGCGCAGGCTGGGCGAAGCGCTGGCGCGGTTGCCGCCCTATGAGCCAATCGTTTCCACCAAAGTGGGGCTGAAGACCTCTGGCCTGATGAAGCGGGCGCAAGAGTTCGATCCGGAGAGTGTTCGGAAGTCGATCGAGGGCTCGCTGCAGCGCCTGCGCCGGTCGCGCGTGGACTGGCTGTTCCTGCACGGGCCGCCGCCTGAGGCGTTGACGGATGCGCTGCTGAAGACGCTGGTGGACCTGAAGTTCAAGGGCGACATCGGCGAGATCGGGATCTGCGCGCGCGACCATGCGCTGGATGCCGCGCTGACCACGGGTCAGTTCAGCCTGTTCATGACGCCGGTGCATATCGGGCTGGAGCCGCACGAGCTGACGCGGCTGGAGCGGTTGAGGGCGGCGGGCGAACTTATCGGGATCGAAACGCTGGCGCCTGCCAAGCGGCGCTTTCCCGCGCCGGTGAGCGCCGGGGCGACATGGCAGCTGGCGCGCAGCCTTCTGGGACGGGGAGGGCCGGTCCCGCCGACGCCCATGACCGTTGAAGAAGCGCTGAACTGGGCCCTGAACGAGGGCGGCGCGCACCGGGCGATAATGACCACAAGCCGGCTGGATCACCTCGAAACCAACGTCTATGCGGTCTCCAATCCCGTCTCCGGGCGCTTGATTAGCGGCTGATCCGGCCTTAGCTGAGAGCGGTAAGCCGCTTTTTCTCCGGGAATGACGCCATGTCCGACGTAAATGCACGCATCCAGGGCCTGGTCGATGCCAGCCCGGTGTTCCTGTTCATGAAGGGCACGCCGACCTTCCCGCAGTGCGGCTTCTCGGCGACCGTGATCTCGATCCTCGATCATCTGGGCGTGCAGTATGACTCGGCGAATATCCTCGAGGACGCCGATCTGCGTCAGGGCATCAAGGATTTCTCGAACTGGCCGACGATCCCCCAGCTCTATGTGAAGGGCGAGTTCATTGGCGGCTGCGACATCACTAAGGAGATGTTCCAGTCAGGCGAGCTGAAATCGCTGCTGGTCGACAAAGGCGTGCTTCAGCCGGCCTGATCTAGACCAATCCCGTCAGGGCTTTTGCGTTCGCGCTGTCGTGGAAGACAGACGTGTCGAGATCGTTTTGCGCCCAGCCGAGCTGGTCGCGCAGCAGGCCCTTGAAGACCTGACGCGAATCCACGGCGGGCATCAGATCGCGGTTTTCGAACAGCGCAGCAGGCTTGAGGCCGGGCCAGTCGCCGATCATGCGGCCGCCCTTGATGGCGCCGCCCGCGAGAATGGCGAGGCCGCCCGTTCCATGGTCCGTGCCGCCGCCACCATTGACGCGAACGGTCCGGCCGAATTCCGAGACGGCGACAAGCGCTGTCTTCTTCCACGTCTCGCCGAGCGTCG
>JAUYSA010000164.1 GCA_030696545.1 Hyphomonadaceae bacterium | reverse complement strand
GAGATAGGGGTTGATCCACGTCAGGGATGGTGCGTAACCCACATTGGCTAGCGCCATGGTGTTGCGGGCGGTGAGTTGCCCGGTCACGCCCCAGGAAAAAGGAGATGCGTCCGAGAAGCCGCGCTCCTGCTGATGGCAGCTGGCGCAGGACCGCATTGAGTCCGCCGCCAGCCTTCCATCATAGAAGAGGTAGCGTCCGAGTTCGACCTTTGCCTTCGTTGTCGGGTTCGATGCCGGCTCCGGCGGCGGTTTCACCCACGGAGGAAGATCCCAGTCGTAAGGATCGTCAGCCGTTGAGCCTGATAGCGTAGGTTGTTCGCGCGCTTCCGCATTACCCGTAGGAGGTTGCGCTGAACTGACCGGCCACAGCGCAAGAAGTGGGACAACAAGCAGCAATCCTATGGGCGCGACGCTTCTTCTCACATGGGTCACAACGGGCTCCACGATGGGCTGGGACCTCAAGGCCTCGTACGTATCAGCTCGCCTGGGCGACAACCCGGCGCTGGCCGGGTTCGCGCCTATGCCTGCCGCCGCATGGCGCGCATTTCGGGCAGGCCGCTGCCGGCCGTGTCGACGCCGAGAGCGTGAGCGATGCCGGAATACATCTCCGGCTCGGTCATGTGGCGACCAGGCTCGGGTCTGCCCGTCGTTGGGTCGAACCCGTAGGTGAGCATGTTGTCGACATTGATCCCGCCGAGGACGCGACCGCCATTGGCGAGCGGGGAGACGATCAACGAGCCGTTGTTCAGATCATGACCGGAGCCAAAAGTCATCGCATTGTCCGGCCGGCGGCGGGTACGGCCGAACTCGGTTGCGAAGTAGATCATAGACCGGTCCCAGAAGCTCTGGCCGTCGCGGAACTCCTCTGACTGCAGCAACGAGATCAGGCGTTCTGCGATCGACAGCTGCCTGTTCCACATCACCGCCTGGACCTGGCGGTTGGCCTGGTGGGAGAAGTCGAACGAGATCGGCGGGTTAACGATGTCGCCTTCGCCAAGGCCGCCTTCGCCGAGTGTCACGCCCTTCTTGAACACGGCGCTGCCTTCGGGCCCAAGGGTGACGGTCACTGACACGCCATATCGCAGCAGCATGAAGGCCAGCGCAGCTTGCGCCTCAAGCGGATCGAACTCGTAATTCGGAAAGGCCTTCCGGACTTTCTGGCCGATCGCAGAGCCCGAGAGACCGTGAGCCGCCAGCGGCATCTCCTCGGAGTCGGGGAACAGCATCAGCTTGGTAATGAGGTCCTCGGCCTCGACGCCGCGCAGCGCATCGCCCCGGATGCTGGTCCAGTGCTTGATTCGCTGGCTGCCGCTGAACGTGCGGAAGAAGTCGGAGGAGGGGTCGAGACGCTCATTGCGGAACTTGCGGGCCGCCTCAAACAGCTTGCGGTCGGGGGCGCCGGCAATCCCCCTGTAGCCATCCAGCGACAGCGGCCACAAGTTAGGCGTAGGCGCGCGCTCACCATAGACATAGGCGGGCAGAGTGTTGTCGGTGCCCCGCTCGGTGAAGCCTGTTCCGTTGACCAGATGCACGTTGGGGATGGCATAGCCCGCGCCGTAGGTGAGGGCGACGGCTTCCTGCAAGGTGCGTCCCTTCCAGGCGGCATTGCCGTTGATCGAGCGCTGCTGGGCGACGAAGTGGTTCACGCTCGTCCCGGTGTGAGTCACGACCATCATGTCGTTGTTGTGTTTGCGGACGAAGTTTGACTGGTTGGCGGTGAACGCAGCGGGAATGGCGCCGATCGAGGGGCCCTTCATGTCGATGGCGCGGAACTCGCCGATCGTCTGAACCATGTCGTCCGGATAGGCGTTCAGCGTTTTCGCATTCGGCACTTCGGATTCGCGGCGCGAGAGGAAAGAGTCGACCTGACTGGCGCCCCCGAACGAACTGAGCACGATCAGGAAGCGCGGGTTCTTCGCCCGCTCGATCATCTCCTCCTGGGCGAAGGCGTCCTGAGGCGCGCGTGCGGCGATGAAGGCCCCAGCGGCGCCTAGCGAGGCGGAGCGGAGGAAGTTGCGGCGTGACAGATGGCTTGTCATGTCAGTTTGTCCTGATCAGATCAGTAGAAGACAGCTTCGAGAGACGAGGCGACCGCAAAGCAGCTGAGGGTCACCCAGTCGGCTGCGACGTCGGCGCTGTTTGCCGGTCGTCCCTCCGCCACTTGCGTATAATACGCGGCTAGATTCTGGATTTCCCGCTCGCCGGGGCTGCGCATCAGGATGGATCCGTAGATCGCGTCAGCCGTCGCGTTGAGCCATTTCGTATCGGGGCTCTTCGCTCGACCGTCCGCGCCGAAGGCGCCCGTCTTGAACAGGACAGCCTCGGTCGGCTTTTCCCGGTCCATCCGCACGCGGTTCGAGCACACGTGCAGAGCGACGCGATCGACGGCGATCGGCGACGTTAGCGCCGCGTTCTCGATCGGCTCATTCACCAGCAGGTTGGGTGCTTCCACGCCTCCCAGCACAATGCGGAAGGCATCCGTCATGCAGTCATAGCGCGACAGTTCCTTGCAGATGTCCTCGCGCGGCATGTTGAGGTTTGCAGACAGGTCGAGCAGATAGCGTTCCCCATCCTTGAACTTCACGCGGGGGTCCGCGGAGGCGACAGGCGCCGGGGTATCCGCAGCGAATGCCAGTGGCGCCGGTTCTGGAGTGGTCGTGCAGGCGGCCAGTGCGATGAGTGCTGCAAGCCCTGAGACGATCAGCTTTGTCATCCTGTCCTCCTACGGCCGGCCATAGGCGTTGGTCCGCACCAAATCGTGCAGCATCTTTTCGACACGGTAGTTGTAGGTGGTCGCCGATTTCAGCCCGCGCCACATCCGGGTGTATTCCGGCTGGTCGTTGACGTCTGGCTCGCGGCCGACGAGCAGCTTCCAGTAGTCATACGTCACCTTCATCGCGAAGGCGTCGCTGTTGGCCGCCGCCTTGCCCCATTCCAGGAGGTCGGCGACCTCCTGTCCGAGAATCATCCCGCCAGCAGGGGCTTCGGCGACGCGTGGCCCATCAACCCGCACGTAGTCCTTCAATCGGTCGTCATTGTATGAGTATCCGCCGCTGATGCCGTTGTAGCGCGTGAACGGATAGCTGAGCGGGTCCAGCGTGGCATGGCAAACTGCGCATTCGGGAGCTCCGACGCCCTTGATGTCGTAGTCCTTCGGTTCGTGTGGCACCGTGTTCAGGCCCTGCATCCTGGCGATGTCGAAGCCAAGGTAAGAGCGATAGGCCTGTGCAGCGGTGGTTCGCGGGATCGATGTGAACATGGTATTGACCGCGCCGAACCAGCGGGTCGAGATCATGCCGACGCGCTTGTCCTTTGGCACCGGCTGCATCGTGCCGCGTGGGCGCCTGGCCAATTCTTCCTCGCTGATCTGCTCCAGCGTGACTGGTCCCGTGCGTTTGACGAAGTACTGCGCCAGCATGAGGTCGCGAACG
>JAUYSA010000111.1 GCA_030696545.1 Hyphomonadaceae bacterium | reverse complement strand
GGGGTGTTCTCACCCAGTCCCTGTGACGGCGTGGGCCGGAGCACCTCGCCGATTACTCCGTGCGTTGGCTGTACAAACAGCATTCCGCCGGACCAGACCGCTCGATCACATCGCCCCCGCGCCGTTGAACATCGCGACTGCCCTCCATGCGGAGGCGATGGGGGCATTATGCGTCAGGTGAAAGGGGGTGGGGATGGAGGATTCTCTATCCCCCAGCTGGCGCGGGTTAGTGGGTTGATGTGTCGAGGTTTGTGCGTTTTGGATTCCGCGGAAGTGTGTTCGCCTCACGCTGTCATCCCGGCCCAGCAAAGCGAGAGCCGGGACCCATCGATGGACTGTCATGCTGGTGGAATGGGTCCCGGATAGCGCTGCGCGCTTCCGGGATGACAAGTTGTGAGTTGGGCTTCTTCTTGCTGAGGGAGTCTGGAGGCCCTTCGCATGGCTCAGGGCTTGCGTCGTTCGAATTGGTCCCCCGGACCAATTCGCGCCTACGGCGCCCGCGCTTTCGCGGGGAACGCGGACCCCTAAAGAGGTCCGCGTCCGGGATGACAAGTTGCGGGCGGGGCTTCTGGGTTTTCGCTCTTCGCGCGCTCGGCGCTCAGACGTTGAACAGCTTCTGCAACGCCCCGAGGACGCCTTCGAACTTCAGGCCGGCGTCGGTGACGGCGAGCGCATAGGCCGGCGCGTCGTGTGAGGCGGCGGGCTGGTGACGGAAGGAGCCGTCATAGACGGAGAAATCGCCGGGACCATAGACGCCGTTGCTGTCGGAGAATTCGCCGGCGATGCAGAGCGTGAGCTCCTGACCCTTGTGGGTGTGCCAGGGCACTTTCGTGCCCGCGTCGATGCGGATGACTTCAATCTTCGCGTGACCGGGAAGACCAAGCGGCAAACGCTTGATGCCGGGACCGGCGAGGCGCCAGGTGTGGCGGGCTTCGGCGGCGAGGATCGCGTCCTGCAGGAAGGCCGGCGTCTGGTTGAGGTCCTCATAGACCAGTTTTGCCTTCGGCTTCGCGGGTCCGCGCTCGATCGCGGCGAACGCCATGTCGAGTGCGTTGGGCGACAGCGTGGCGACGACCTCGGCTTCGAGGGCGGCGCCCGCGATGACGGCGCCTTCGTTCTCGCTGATGCCGCGCATGGCCAGCAGCGTATCGAGGAAGAGGCCAAGCGACGGCTCCGCCCTGCCCGACGCCAGAGCGGCGCGGGAGGCATCATCCATCATCGAGGCCGACGTAACCTTCATCATCTCCACACACATAAAGAGGACTTTTCGTCCTCCCCTCTCATCATACGCAGGCAATCTGAAACCCGATCACTGCGGCATTCAGTCATTTTCGAGCCTCGATTTCATCTTGCCGAAAGCGAGCCGGATCCGGGACTTCACCGTGCCGAGAGGGACATCCAGCTTCTCGGCGATTTCGCGGTGCGAGAGGCCTTCATAGAAAGCCAGACGCAGCAGTTGAAGCTGTTCTTCCGGCAGGTCCTTCATGGCGGCGCGGACGCGGGTTTCGGTCTCCATCGCCTCGATCCGAGCGTCTGGCGCCTCGACGCCAGCGGGCAGTATCATCGGCTCTTCGGGATCAAGATCGGGTTTCTTGGTGCGCCTGAAAACATCGATGCGGCGATTTCGCGCGATGCGGAAAATCCATGTCGAGACCGAGGCTTGCGCGCGGTCGAACAGGCCGGCCTTGCGCCAGACCGTGACCATGACGTCCTGGGCAATCTCTTCAGCGGCGGCGTTATCGGCGCCGAGACGCATCAGATAGGATTTCACCCGGGGGGCGTAATACGAGAACAGCTCGGCGAAGGCCTGGCGATCCTGATGCGTGGCGATGCGGACGAGCAGGTCTGAAAAATGCGCGCGTTCGAGATCGCCCAGCGTTTCGCCGGTCGGCTTTTGTGGCGCGCCTGAGCCCTTGCCCTCGGATTGCATCAGGGCCTTGTACGCACGGCGCGAGGCGTTGGTGAAGCCTTCACCGCTTTTCCTTGGCGCCGCCAGACGACGCGGGGGCGCTGCCATCGCTGACAATGACCACGTCGTGGTCATGGGAAACGGGGGCTTCCTGCTGGTCTGGGCCGAACAGGTCCATCTGGTTGGGATCGGGGATCCTGCGGCGGCGGCGAGCGGCGGCTGACGCAGCGTCGCGAGCCCCGGGCTTGTTGAAGTAAAGATCGTCGGTGTGGTCTTCCGCCTTGGTCGCGGGCTTTTCGGGCGCCGGCATTTTCGGCTTGGCGCGGACGCCGGTGACAGGCTTCCAGTAGGAAACCGCGATGACGGGGTTTCCCTTAGCGTCCTCGTAAAGCTGGACGAAACCGCGGGAGATGCAGGCTTCGGCGCGGGCTTGTACACGCTCGCGATCCGCGGGGCCGGGGCGCAGGAAATCGGAGACAAGCTCGACCGGGCCACTGGCCAGCTCGCGCGCCTCCGCAACCGTGCGGGCGCAGATCTCTGAATCGAGTGCGGCGCGGGCATTGGGGGCGAGAGGGTATTGCAGCGGCATAGGGTCGAGTTGTCCTAGGCGATCGAAGGTTCGGCAGAGGTGGGCGCCGGCTCCCCTGCTCGCATGAGACGTGCCGCGGCGAGACGGGCGAACGACAGTGTCACGGACTTTCGCCGGGAACCGTTAAGCAAGGCGGGCGCGCATTCGCGCAGGATGGCGCCGCCGAAACTGTCGCACACAATGAGGCCGGCGTGTTCGGGGATGCGGTCCTTCGGGAAGTCGCAGTCGACGGCGAAATAGAAGCGGTCGCAATACGGCGCGTATTCAGGCCATTTCTGGTCGGTGGCGAAATCCTGCAGGCAGGATTTCACTTCGAGGATCACGATCTCGCCCTTTTGGCTGACGGCCATCACGTCAGCGCGGCGGCCATTGGCGAGGGAGACTTCGGTGAGCGAGGCGAGGCCGAGTTCGGCGAGCATCCGCTGGGCGCCGCGCACGATCTCTGCGGCGCGACCGGCCGGAACGGGATCGCCAAAGGCTTGCGAGACGGGTGAGACGTTAAACATCGCGGGCGAGGGAGTTCCTGTT
>JAUYSA010000446.1 GCA_030696545.1 Hyphomonadaceae bacterium | reverse complement strand
CGAGCCATCCGTGCGGGTGTCGGTGCCCACGCCGTTGCGCCTGCCGTTGACGTACTGGCCCTCGAAGCGTTCGCCGGTCGCGTATTGAACCACAGCCTTGCCCTGCAGCGCGCCTTCGACCCATGTGCCGTCTATGGTGGCGACGCTGCTGACTTCGACAGCGGCCCCGTGCGGGCGGTGATCGAGGAACTGGCCCGTGATCTTGCGGCCATCCTTGAAGGTCAGTTCGCCCGGTCCGGTCTGCTGGTCGTTGACGAAAGTGCCACGGAACACGCGGCCGTCGCCGAACGTCGCTGTGGCCTGGCCGGTGCGGCGGTCGTCAGCGAATGCGCCGATGTAGGTGTATGAGCCGTCGTTTGCTGACAGCTTGCCCTGGCCACTGCGGCGATCGTTCAGCCAGTCGCCGTCATAGGTCCACATCTTGTCGCCGGTGGTGTAGGCGCCATTGCCGTTGCGGCGATCAGCTTTCCATTCGCCGACATAGACGGAGCCGTCCTTGAAGGTCTGCGTGCCCGCACCTTCGCGTTTCCCACGCACATAGTCGCCTTCATAGATCGAGCCGTCGGCATAGGTCATCCTGCCAAGGCCGTTACGCTCGCCCTTCACGAAGGCGCCTTCATAGATCTCCCCCGTCGTCAGCTTTTCCTTGCCCGTGCCATTGATGTCGCCGGCCATGTAGCTGCCTTCGTAGCGATAGCCATCCGGGCAGGAATAAACGCCTCGGCCATCGCGCTGGCCGCTGGCATAGCCGCCCGTGTACGAGCATCCGTTCGCGTAGGTCTCGCTGTTGTCGCCGCGCAGGATATCGATCGCGACCGACATCAGTTCCTTGACGCCGCCCTTTTCAGCGCAGGCACAGTTGATGACCGGAGCGCTGTAGGCGCCGCCCGGCGCGATGGCCCCGATCGTGCGCGGCGGCGCCACGAAGGTGGACGAGCGGGCGCACTGGAAGGTGATGTCTTTCAGGTTCACTTCGCCGGACGATGTCGCGTTGTTGAGCAGCCGAAGTTCGACGTTCGATCCGTCGCAGCCGAGCGCGCGTGTGGCGCGCCACTGGACTTCGCGGCCATCCGACCAGCGCAGGCCGGTCGTCCAGTCCTGTCCCTGCCAGGCGCTGGCGGCGAGGGGCGCCGCGAGGGCGGCGAGCAAAAGAGCAAGAATGCCTGCGCGGCGGACATGCTTCGCGCGGACGTGAAGACCAGACATGACTGAAGCTCCCGACACGTTGTGGGACTGGATTCTAGCACGTCACAACGCCCGTCAAGTTGAGCCAAACTGTGGCGTCGATACGGCGCCAACGGAGGTTAACGGCCTTTGATGGAACCGTTTGAGCGAGATGGCGTTGGTGTGTGAGTTAAACATGGATCAAATGGAGCTGCACATGACTCGCACAATGATTATGGCCCCGGCCGCCGCCCTCCTGAGCCTTGCCATGCTGGCGGGCTGCGGAACGAATATGGAGCAACGCGCCGCCACGGGCGCCGCCACGGGCCTCATCGTCGCCGGCCCGGTGGGCGCAGTGGTTGGTGCGGGCGTCGGCGCTGTCGTCAACGAAAGCGAAGAAAGCAAGTAGCTTCCTGAATTCCGCCGGCCTGTCCGGCGGTATGAATGGTGGGCTGGTGTCGGCCGGGCGTGGATTTATCCGCGTCCGGCCAATTCTTTATCGCCACGGCGCGCGGCAAGCGCAGCATTCGCGTTTGCGCACTGGCGGGGTGGGGCGCCGGCGCGTTAGACTGCTCTGCAAATCGTGGGGCATGACATGATCATTCGAACCATCGTGATTCTTTCCGGCGGACTGATCGCTTCGGCGGTGCTGGCCGGTTGCGGCACAAATATGGAGCAGCGCGCGGCGACCGGCGCGGCGACTGGCCTGATCATCGCCGGCCCAGTGGGCGCGGCTGTTGGCGCGACCGTAGGTGCAGTGGTCGATTCCGTCGATAAAAGGAACTAGCCGCTTTCTGGCAGGCGTTGGCGGGCGGAGGCTCTGACCAGCGCTGTGTCAGCAGCCTGCTGCGGAAGCCGTGGCGGCTCTGGCGAACGCATACGGAACGGCCCATATTGCCGGCATGGCGAAATCTCCCTCCAAGTCCGCAAAGCCCAGCGCTTCCAAATCCGCGCCGAATACGCCCGCCAGGGGCGTCAGCGAAGGGCCGGGCGCAGCCTTCGCGGCGAAGATCAAGGACGCGGTAGCGGTGGCCGAGGGCCAGCCGCTGTGGATGCCGCACCGGCCTGAGCGGAACTGGGAGAAGTTCGAGGGCGGCCGGAAATTCCGCGTCGCGTCCAGCTACGAACCCGCAGGCGACCAGCCGCAGGCGATCAGCGATCTGGTGCAGGGCGTGCGCGACAACGAGATGGACCAGGTCCTCCTCGGCGTTACGGGCTCGGGCAAGACATTCACGATGGCGAAGGTGATCGAGGCGGTGCAGCGCCCGGCCCTGATCCTCGCGCACAACAAGACGCTGGCGGCGCAGCTCTATGGCGAGTTCAAGAGCTTCTTCCCCGACAACGCCGTCGAGTATTTCGTGAGTTACTACGATTACTATATGCCTGAGGCATATGTACCGAGAACTGATACATATATTGAAAAAGAGAGTTCGATCAATGAGGCGATTGATCGGATGCGGCATTCGGCTACGCGGGCGATTTTGGAGCGGGATGATGTGATTATTGTGGCGTCCGTCAGCTGCATTTACGGGATCGGGTCGGTTGAGACTTACTCCGCGATGACGTTTGAGCTGGAGCAGGGCGAGGCGCGGGATCCGCGGCAGGTGGCGGCGGATCTGGTGGCGTTGCAGTACAAGCGGAATGATCAGGCGTTTGGGCGTGGGACATTCCGGATGAAGGGGGACACGATGGATGTGTGGCCCGTTCACCAGGAGGACCGCGCCTGGAAAATCTCGTTCTTTGGGGACGAGGTTGAGGCAATTACGGAGTTTGATCCGCTCACCGGCAAGCAGACGCGGCCGATGGACAAGATCAAGGTTTACGCCAACAGCCACTACGTCACCCCGCGCCCGACCCTCAACCAGGCCGTCGAGAGCATCAAGGAAGAGCTGCGCGGCCGCCTCGCCGTGCTCACCCAGCAGGGCAAGCTCCTCGAAGCCCAGCGCCTTGAACAGCGCTGCCAGTTCGACATGGAGATGATGGTCGCAACCGGCTCGTGCGCCGGCATCGAGAACTACAGCCGCTATCTCACCGGGCGCCAGCCGGGGGAGCCCCCTCCCACGCTCTTCGAATACCTGCCCGACAACGCCATCATCTTCGTCGACGAAAGCCACCAGACCATCCCGCAGATCGGCGCGATGTTCCGGGGCGACTTCAACCGCAAATTCACCCTGTCCGAATTCGGCTTCCGCCTGCCCAGCTGCCTCGACAACCGCCCGCTCAAATTCGACGAGTGGGAAAAGATGCGCCCGCAGACCGTCCACGTCTCGGCGACGCCCGGGCCCTGGGAGCTGAACCAGACCGGCGGCGTCTTCACCGAACAGATCATCCGTCCCACGCACCTGATCGACCCGCCGGTCGAGATCCGCCCGGTCTATAAGGACAACGCCAACCAGGTGGACGACTGCATCCATGAAGTGAAGCAGACGGCGGCGAAGGGTTTTCGTTCGCTCGTCACCACGCTGACCAAGAAGATGGCCGAACAGCTGACCGAGCACATGAGCGAGCAGGGCGTGCGCGTGCGCTACATGCACTCCGACATCGACACGATCGAGCGCATCGAGATCATCCGCGACCTGCGCCTCGGCAAGTTCGACTGCCTGATCGGCATCAACCTTCTGCGCGAGGGCCTCGATATTCCCGAGTGCGCCTTTGTCGGCATCCTCGATGCCGACAAGGAAGGTTTCCTGCGCTCGACGCGTTCGCTGATCCAGACCATGGGCCGCGCCGCGCGCCACCTCAACGGCACCGCGGTGCTCTATGCCGATCGGATCACCGATTCGATGCAGCGCGCGATGGGCGAAACCGCGCGGCGGCGGGCCAAGCAGTTGGCGCACAACGAGGCCGAGGGCATCACGCCGGTCGGCGTC
>JAUYSA010000073.1 GCA_030696545.1 Hyphomonadaceae bacterium | reverse complement strand
GGGGTCTTCGGAACGACCCTGAACACGTTGCACCGGTCACTGGCTATGGAGCTAAGGCGCCAGTGGGCTTCCCCTGCTGGATGTCGAGGTCAACTCCGGCACTGCCATACCGGGAAGGAACGACCGATCCGGGGCGCGTGTTGACGCGCATCGCCGCAGTAATGCGGCACTGGACTACCCCACGGCGCTACACCACGCGCCCCGCTCCCTCGTTGGAGGGACGAGCTACAGCATCCCGCAGGACGCTTGCGTCCGTGCGATGGAGAGATCATGTCCGCGACTCTCTCAACGTCATTCCGGACACGTGCAAAGCGCGTGAGCCGGAACCCAGTGGCTGCGAGCACGGTGTGTGCAACCCCTGGGTTCCCGCTTTCGCGGGAATGACGCCGATGGGAAGCAAGGAGACGGCACGCCGCGCCGAAGCGAAGCGGAGAGCCGGGACCCATCGCTATGGTGTCGGGCTCTCACAATGGTTCCCGGCTCTCGCTCCGCGCTTCCGGGATGACAAGTCGAAGATAGCCCTCATCCTGAGCAGGCCCGAAGGGCCGTCCGTCGAAGGACGAGGGCGGGCTCACAAATACAGAACGCTCCGCACCATCAACCTCTCAGTAACCCGCAACTGCTCTCCAACCCGCTCCGTTCACCTGACGCTCATCAAATCGCGCACATTCTCCACACCCATGACACGCCAGCGACGGATTTCAGCGACAAGGGCGGCCGTCTTCGGACTGGTCGCGATTCTTGCATCCGCCTGCACCAGCTCGCGCGCCGCGCCGATCACCTATGGCCACGCTCGCCCGCCGCTTGCCGCAGCCGCAGCTGCGCCCGTAACGCCGCCGCGCAACGCACCCAGGCTTGATCTCACCAGCAGGCCGTTCGACGATCATTCAACGCCGGTCATCATGCGCGACCAGCCGCCATCGGAATGCGTGCCCTACGCGCGCTCGCTGTCGGGCGTCCAGATCTGGGGCGACGCTGTCACCTGGTGGGCGCAGGCGCAGGGCAAGTATGTTCGCTCCGGCCGCCCCGCCGAAGGCTCCGTCCTGGTGCTGCGCGGCTGGAAGGACGAAACGCGCGGCCACGTCGCCGTCGTGAAGGCGATCCTCTCCGAGCGCATCATCCGCGTCGATCACGCCAACTGGATGCGTGGCGGCGAAGTCAGCATCAACGTGCCGGTCGTCGATGTCTCCGCCGCGAACGACTGGTCGCAGATCCGCGTCTGGCACATACCCGGCGGCTACTGGGGCGGGCGCACCTATGACGCGCAGGGCTTCATCCACCCCTACCGCCTCAACGGCTCGGCCGGCCTCAGCGGTTAAGCCGCTTCCAGATTTCAGCGCGCCGCTCGCGCCACTCATCGGCGGTCTGGCCCCACAGGTCGATCGGCTCGTTCTGGTAGGGCGGCGGCATTTTTCCCGGACCCCGGTTGATCGAGCCAAGCCGCATCGCCAGTTTCTGCGAGGGCGTGTTGTCGGGGTGGATCGAATGAATGATGTCGGTCCAGCCCAGCACGTCCACTGCGAAGTCCATCGAGGCGACGGCGGCTTCCAGCGCATAGCCCTTGCCCCAGGTGTCGCGGATCACGCCCCAGCCCACTTCAGGTCCGGGCCATTCATGCGGCTGCCACGGGCCAACCCGGCCCACCCACCGCCCCGTGTCCTTCTCGAACACGGAAAACATCGCAAACCCCGCCAGCTGCCAAGACCCCGCCATCGTGCAGATGCCGCGCCAGACAACCGAAGGCGGCTGCGCCTTCCCGATGAACACCGCCGCCTCCTCGTCCGCCATGAACGCACACCACGGCTCAAACTCCTTCAGGCTCGGAACTTTCAGAATCAGCCGCGGTGTTTCAATCACGGTGTCGAGACGCGATGTCATGTTTCAGTCCTTCTCAGCACGCCGGCGACCGAACGCTCCAACGCTTCATCAAACGGCGTCCAGCTCAGTCCCAGAGCCGCCGTCGCCTTCACGCCAGAAAGCCGTGCATTCAGCGGCCGCTTCGCCGGTGCATTGAAGGACGCCGTCGACACCGGCTCAATCTCTGCGAACGGCCCGCCCTGTCGCTTGGACTCAGCCATGATCGCCGTCGCCATGTCCGACCGGCTCATCACATCGGGCGACGCCAGATGAAGCAGCCCCGACAAATCCCGCACGCCCTCAACCTTCGTCCGCGCAAGGCGGAGCAGGGCGATGGCGATATCCGGCGCATAGGTCGGCGGCCCGATCTGGTCCGACACGATCTGCAACACGGGTCGCGCTCGCGCCCATTCAATCACCTTGGAAACGAAACTGCCGGCAAACTCCGAGAACACCCAGCACACGCGCGCCGTCACAGCGTCAGGATACTCCTCCGCAACCGCCATCTCGCCCGCCAGCTTCGACCGCCCATAAGCGGACAGCGGCCTCGGCGTCTCGTCCTCACGATGCGGCTCAGATCCCACGCCATCGAACACACAATCCGTCGACATGTGAATCAGCTTGACGCCATGCCGCCTGCACAGCCGTGCAAGCACGCGCGGTCCCTCCGCATTCACCGCGAAAGCCGTCGCCTCGTCGCTCTCGGCCTTGTCGACAAGATTGTAGGCGCCCGCATTGATAACCACATGCGCACGGCTCTGGTGGATGAACGCTTCAAGCGCCGTAGCATCCGTCAGGTCAGCGCCATCTCGCCCCGCCTGATGCAGCTCGATCGAAGCATAGCCCGCAGCAACCGCCGCAAGCGCCTGCGCGGTCTGACCATGCTTTCCGATGCAGGCGATGCGCAGCGGGATCATGCCTCCGTTTCGCACGCGCAACTGCGGCGGCCAAGGGCGTCGACGGACGCGCAAAAACCCTCTAGGCGTCGCCCGTCCCGGAACAGGATGATCGTTATGCTTCGCCCCCTATTCACCGCAGCCGCCCTGATGACCCTCTCCGGCTGCGCCGTCTGGGACGGCGTCGTCAGCTGGTTCGCGCCCGACCCCACGCCTGTCGTCAATGCTGCCGATACGGCGGCATGGTCGCGTTACGTGCCGTGGAACAGCGCTGCAAGGAATGTTGTAAAGAGCGATACAGGCGTGCAGCACATCGTCCTCGCCAGCGGCCCTGCGGATGGCGCGCTGCCGGGCGCGAACGCCCGCGTCGAAATCCATTACGAGGGCCACCTCAATCAAGTCGGCGTCAAACCCTTCGATTCGTCCTTCGAGCGCAACGAGACCGCGCAGTTTCCGATATCCGTTGTCATCCCCGGTTTCGCCGAAGCGCTCAGCAAGATGCGCCCCGGCGATTCCTGGCTGGTGTTCATCCCGTCGAAGCTGGGTTATGGCGAGGAAGGCGCGGGTGCAGACATTCCGCCCAACTCCGATCTTGTTTTCGAAATCGAGATGAAAAAAGCCATGACCCCTCCGCAATCGAACGCCGCCGCCTGGTCCAAACACGCGCCGTGGAACACCAGCAGCCCGGACGTGAAGAAGACCGGATCGGGCGTCGAGTATGTCGTGATCGCCGAAGGCCCGGCGGGCGGCGTTCCGCCCACGAAGAGCCAGGACGCCGAAGTCTTCTACGAAGGCCGCCTCGCTTCCGGCGGCGACGCGTTCGATAGCGCGTTCGAGCGTGGCGACACCGAAACCTTCCCGGTCGCGGCTGTCGTGCCCGGCTTCTCTGAAGCCCTCACCCTGATGAAGCCCGGCGACCATTGGCTTGTCTTCATCCCCTCCAAACTCGGCTACGGCGCACGCGGCGCTCCGGGCGCAATCCCGCCGAACGCGGATCTCCTGTTCGAGATCCTCATGGTCGGCGTGGAGTAGAACAAGATCAGCGCAGCAGTTGCGCCAACCGCCCGGGCATCGCAATATCAGATGCTGCTAAGGGGACGGCGATGACGGATATTTTCATATCCTATGCGCGTGAGGAGACGCTGCGCGCCGAAGAAATACGGCGTGCCCTTGAGGGGCTCGGCCTCTCCGTCTTCTTCGATGTGGAGCGGCTGGACGCGGGCGATGTCTGGTCGGACGTAATTGACCGCGAGCTGAAGTCGGCGGGCGCGGTCGTGGCGCTGTGGTCGCCACACGCGTTGTCGAGACCGTGGGTCAAGAAAGAGTGCGCCGTCGCCCAAGGTCGCGGCGTCCTGCTGCCGGCTTTGCTTGAGCCGGTGACCGATCTGGACATGCCGACGCAGTTCTCAGACCTGCAGCGCGCGGACATTTCCGACTTCCACGGTCAGAGCGACCACCCTGGCTGGCGCAAGCTCGTCCGCGCGCTGGCGAAGACGCTCAAACGCAACGACCTGCTTGCGGCGCAGATCGAGGCGTTGAAGGAGGAAAAGCAGACCGTCAGGGTGAAGGCCGAGCTGGAGGCGGCGCAGAAGGAGCTTGCAGCGCTCAGGAAGTCGAAGGGCGGGGTAAAACCGGCCTTTGTAGGGGCGGGTCTTGCGGTGCTGCTGGCGCTCGGAGCGGTTGGCGCATGGTGGGGGGGCGGCGAGATGAGTCGGCGCGAGGCGGAGGCAGAGGCGCGGACGCGTGCCAGCCTTATCGATCCCGAGGTGATGGCGGTCTTATCGGCCATGCCAGATGACCGTATGGGAAATGCCGATGCGGACCGCCTTCTGGACGAGGTGTTCCGGACCATTGGCCTGATGCGCCTGATCGAGGCATCCGCGGTGGACGCCGACGCCGCCTTGGTGAGCGGATGGGCCTATCAATTTGGTAAGGGTGGTGTGGAGGCGAACTCGGAGGATGCGGTGCGCTTATTTCGACGCTCCTGCGACCTCGGGAATCTGCGCGCCTGCAGTAATCTTGGGCTTAGGTACGCGGGCGGCGAAGGCGTTGCGCGGGACGATGCGCGCGCCGTGGCGCTCTATGCGCGGGCGTGCGAAGGCGGCAGTGTAGTGGGCTGCAACAATCTCGGCTTCATGTACTCGGACGGTCGAGGTGTTGCTCGGGACGATGCGCGCGCCGCCGCGCTGTACGCTCAAGCGTGCGAAGGCGGCTATATGGGGGGCTGCCGCAATCTTGGCCTCGGATACGCGACAGGCCGGGGCGTCCGGAAGGACGAGGCGCGGGCTGCAGCGCTTTTCGATCAAGCCTGTGACGGCGGCGTTACGATGAGCTGCAGGGATCTTGGCGTCATGTACCGGACCGGCCGGGGCGTCGAGAAAAATGGGGAGCGGGCTGCGGCGCTCTATGCCCAAGTGTGCGATGGTGGCGATGCCCGTGGCTGTTACAATCTCGGCGATATGTACTTTTTGGGCGAGGGCGTTGCGCAGGATGGTGCGCAGGCTTTGAAGCTCTTTGGTCAGGCTTGCGGCGGCGGTTATATGGGAGGCTGCTACAATCTCGGCGTCATGTACGAGACCGGCCGAGGCGTTGAGAAGGACGAAGCGCGGGCCGCAGAACTCTATGCTCAGGCATGCGAAGGGCGCGATGCCACAGGTTGCAACAATCTCGGTGCCGCGTATGCGAACGGCCGGGGGGTTGAGCGCAATGAAGCGCGGGCCGCAGCCCTTTACACTCAGGCGTGCGAGGGCGGCCACGCCATAGGCTGCAGCAATCTCGGCTTCATGTATGAGAGCGGAACCGGCGTTGCACAAGACCCGACGAAAGCACTGGAGGCTTTCAGAAAGTCTTGCGATGGCAGCTACAGAGATGCCTGCAAAAAGCTGGCCGTTGCTGGTGGTGCTTCGGCAGAATGAGGCGGGAACAGCCCGACGCCACTTGCGGTCGCCCTGCCTGCTGGTGTGAGATAAGAATTGTAGGGTACATTATGCAGAGCGAAATGCACTATCGCGCCGAACCGGCCAATGGCTCATTTTGGTTTCGCCTCGATGCACCCTACAACACCTCTACGTCAGCGAAGGCTCAAGCTTCTTGCAGGCGTCGAGCAGGCCGTTCACGGCCGCGACGCTCTTCTCGAACATCGCTTTCTCGTCGCTGTTCAGGTCGAACTCGATGATCTTCTCGACGCCGCCGGCGCCGATGACGCACGGCACGCCGACATAGAGGTCGGAGACGCCATACTGGCCCGTCAGGTTCGCGGCGACCGGCAGGACGCGCTTCTTGTCCTTCAGGAACGATTTCGCCATCGCGACAGCCGATTCAGCCGGCGCGTAGAAGGCCGAGCCGGT
>JAUYSA010000464.1 GCA_030696545.1 Hyphomonadaceae bacterium | reverse complement strand
TAACCAATCGTAAGTTCGCCATGCATGCCCCGCTACTTCGAAAGCTCGCCGGAGGTGATCCGCCTCGTGGTGATGATGTACGTGAAATACCCGCTGTCCCTGCGCAACGTGAAGGATCTCCAACACGAGCGCGGGATCTATATCTGTCGCGAACCGGTTTGGGCCGATGTTCGCCGCCGAGATCCGCAAGAAGCGTGTCGATCGGATGCGCGAGCACGCCCACTGGCGATGGCACCCGGTCCGTCTGGTTTGACAGTGCCGGCCGGACACATGACCGCACCCTGCCAGATCGCCACTCCAGACCAACTTCACCCTTGCGGAGCAGGGGCCGTCCACTGATGAGAGCACCCTTGGAGTACATTGGCGGTCCTAGACGGTGATTGGACGGTGACGGTGAAGCGTTGGACCTTCCGCGGAACCCGCCACGGTTGCAGCCCCCCAGTCCGCCTTGCCAACCCCCAAAGACGCCGTTTCCTCTTGCTCAGCAAGTGCAATGAACATGTCAAGCGGCGAGCAGGCGGTCGGTGGGTAGGTTGTGCTACCGCCCCTCGACCTTGTCGGGATGGTCACAGATGCGCATCGACGGGCACAAACCATGCGCCCGCACCTTATTGACGTTGGCGTTGGCTTCTGGATGAGGTCTACGTTCGGGTCCATGCCGAGATGCGCTAGCAGCTCGAGGAACCGGTTCTGCCATTTCGACAGCTCACCAGAGGTGATCCGCCGCGTGATGATGCCGAGCGATTATCAGTTTGACAGAGCTATAGCGGAGTCCGAACTGACAAATAGAGGTGAGTAATGGGTATGGATGCCAGACGTTGGACCCTTTCGAAGCGCCCCGTGCAGACGCCGGAGCCATCGGATTTCTTCCTGGAGGAGTACTCCATCGACGAACCGTCGGTTGGAGTCGTCAACGTGCGTGTGGAATACCATTCAATATCGCTCGGCATCAGCGGTAGGCTGACCGGAGAGAACCACCCTCAAAGCGTGCCTATCGGCGGCGTGATCCCAGGGCTGGGGGTGGGCGTTGTTGAAGCTAGCAATCATCCCGATTTCGCGGTCGGCGAGCGGACGATCGGTGAGTTCGGCTGGGCGACGCACGCCGCCGTGGACGGGAAAACGCTGCAGAAGCTGGATCCGCAAATGTTCGACGAGGGGGTGCCCTCGTCCGCGAGCCTAGACATCCTGGGGAATCCGGGCTTGACAGCCTATTTCGGGATCACCCGCGTGGCTGAAGTTAAATCGGGCATGACGGTTTTGATTTCTTCGGCCGCTGGCCCAGTGGGATCTGCGGCGGGCCAATTCGCTAAAGTGCTCGGCTGCCGTGTTGTCGGGATCGCGGGCTCCGACGAGAAGTGCGCGTCCTTGATCGAGCAGTTCGGCTTTGATGATGCGATCAATTACCGCACGCGTGCGGACCTTGCCGCCGCGATTGCAGAGAAGTGCCCCAAGGGGGTGGATGTCTATTTCGATAATGTGGGCGGTGAAACAACGGACGCCGCCCTCCGCAACATGCGCATGTTCGGCAAGATCGCCGTCTGCGGACAGACCAGCGAATACAACCGCAATCCACCGCGCGGACTGCGCGAGATCGGTCTAATCATCTCCCACCGGGTGACCTTACAGGGCTTCGTGCTATATGACTATCTGCAAGACTTCGCCTTGGCCCGCGCTCAGATCGCCGAATGGATGCGCGAGGGGAAGGTGCGGCACCTTCCGACCATTATCCCGGAGATAGAATCTGCGGTCGAGGCGTTCATCGCGCGCTTCTCCGGAACCCAAGGCGCGCGGCCGATAATACGTCCATGACGACGGCGACGGGTTCTGTCAGGTCTGTCAGAGCAAATTAGCGGACGGGTAACGGCCGCAAGCTAAGGCGGCGCGCATGGCCAAGTCCGACGGAACTGACAACTTAACTGGGCCAGGGCGCGGAGGCCCTTCCCGGCGCCGCGTTTCACACAGCCGCGGTCGCGGCCGCCCATGTTCGATGGGCTGAGGGGATTCGGCCATGACGTGCGGCTGATCCCGCCGGCCTACGTGAAGCCATATGTCCGCCGGCAGAAGAACGACGCCGCCGACGCCACGGCGATCTGCGAGGCTGTCTCCGGCCGTCGATGCGGTTCGTGCCGATCAAGACCGAAGAGCAGCAGGCCGCGCTGATGCTGCACGATCAACGCCATCCGCGGCCACTGCCCCGAGTTCGGGATCATCGCGCCGCAGGGCGCGCGTCGAGCGGCCGAACTCGTCGAGCATGTGCGTCATGAAGAAGTCCATGTCCTACCTGACCTGGCCCGTTCGGCCCTGTTGATGCTCGCTGCGATCAGCTGGGGGCCCTGGCGGGTCAGATCCCACGCCATTGAGCGGCCCTCTGAGCCTGGCATCGCCAGCACCAGGCCAGTCGGCGTCTCGCCACTATCCCCGGCGTCGGGATCATCACTGCCACCGCCCAATCTGCGACCGTCGTCGATCCCGCAGCCTTCCGCTCCGGCCGCGAGTTCGCAGAACTCTACCGTCGGCAAG
>JAUYSA010000454.1 GCA_030696545.1 Hyphomonadaceae bacterium | reverse complement strand
GCATTTCAACCGGCTTGTTCACTACACCACCGTGACCCGCGAGCCTTGGCACAATCAGGAGCGCATCACGACCTGCATCGAGAAGGGTATCTTGTTCGCCGATCTCGAAGTCCCGCCGCTCGATCCGGCTGTTGACCGGGTGATGGTCTGCGGCTCGATGGACATGATCAACGACATCAAGGCGCTGGTCGAAAAGGCCGGCCTCAAGGAAGGCTCCAACGCCCATCCTGCGGAGTTCGTGATCGAGAAGGCGTTCGTCGGCTAGGCCGGAACCTTCGCTGCGTCGTAGATGAACTCCTCTCCGTCGAGGTCGATCTTCGGGAACTCGTCTTTTTCGTTCCAGTAGTCCTGCGTGTGTTGCCAATCGCGCAGCTCACCGCGCCTGGGCATCAGGTGCATCCCCCGCATAATATATCCGGGATTGAAGTCCTCCGGATCGATCCACGTGGACAGCTCCATGTCTTTCAACTTCGGCGGGACGGCCACTTCAACGCGTGTGGCTCCTATCGTCTTCATGTGCGTCAGCAAACGCACGATGAAGTCCGCCATGATGTCGACGCGCAGCGTCCAGCTCGCCCGGAAATAGCCGAACACCCACGCCATGTTGGGCACGCCGGTGAACATCATTCCGCGATAGGTGACGGTATCAGAGAAAACCAGCGGCTTCCCGTCGATGTGAAAGTCGATGTCCCCCAGCGGGCTGAGATCGAACCCCGTCGCTGTGACGATGATATCCGCCTCAAGTGTCTTGCCTGACTTGAGCAGAATCCCCGTCTCGGTGAAGCGCTCGATCTCATCGGTGACGACCGACGCCTTGCCGGATGCGATGCCCTTGAAGAGGTCGCCATCCGGAATGAATGCGATGCGCTGGCGCCATGGCCGGTATTTGGGCGTGAAGTGCGTTTCGATGTCATAATCCTCGCCCAGGAACATCTTCACCGCAGCCAGCAATTCCGCCTTCACCGCTTCGGGCTCTTCGCGCGAGCGGCGGGTGAAATCATCCTGCGTCTTCAGGATCTGCCGGCGGGTGATCTCGTGGATCCACGCCTCATCGACCTTCAGCGCGCGCAGCTGTTCGGCAATCTCGATCGCATTCCGCCCGGGGATGAAATAGGTTGGCGAACGCTGAAGCATGGTCACATGCTCCACATCCTGCGCCACGTTCGGCACCAGCGTCGCCGCTGTCGCACCTGAACCGATGACGATCATCCGCTTGCCCGTATAGTCGAGGTCTTCGGGCCAAGTCTGCGGATGAACGATGCGGCCCCTGAAGTCGGACATGCCGAGCCATTCCGGCGTGTAGCCCTTTTCATGGCGGTAGTAGCCCTGGCACATCCAGAGGAAGTTCGCCGTGAACCGGACCAGCTCACCCGTGGCCACTTTTTCCGCTTCGATGCTCCAGAGATTATCGCTGCTCGACCAATCCGCCCGGACTATCCGATGGCCGTAGCGGATATGCGATCCGAGATCGTTGTCCTCGATCACTTCGTCCATGTAGGCGAGAATCTCTGCGGCGGTCGCGATCGGCGGGCCGACCCACGGCTTGAAACGGTAGCCGAAGGTATGGAGGTCGCTGTCTGACCTGATCCCCGGATATTTATGGGTGGTCCAAGTGCCGCCAAAGCTCTCCTGAGCTTCCAGCACCACGAAACTGGATGCAGGCAGCTGAGTCTTCAGGTGATAGGCGCCGCCAATGCCGGAAATGCCGGCCCCAACGATCAGGACGTCGAAATGTGATGCCAGCTGTTCCGGATTGGCGGCCTGGGTCGGTGATGTCGTCATGTCATTCCATCGCGTTGCAGCACTAGTCTGGAAACTCACGACAGCAGACTACGGCCAAGCCCGCTTGACCATAATCAATTGTACTGCGGGAAACCTGCCGCCTGTCCTCAATGATAGCTCCTTAGGCGCTTCATCTTCCCGCAAAAATGGGCCAAGAAGCTGGTCCCAAGAAGCCGTCAAAATCGGAGGATTCCAATGTCCGAGAGCCACGTCTATCCCGTGCCGCCGGAATTCGCCGCCAAGGCGCTGGTGAATGCTGAAAAGTACACGGAAATGTACGCGGCATCGGTCGCCGATCCGGAAGCGTTCTGGCGCCAGCATGGCAAGCGCCTGCGCTGGATGAGACCCTATACCAAGGTCAAGGACGTCAACTGGGACATCTCGAAAACCAACGACCCCAAGGATCTCCATGTCCGATGGTTCGAGGACGGCACGCTGAACGTGTCGGCCAACTGCATAGACCGCCACCTGCCCCAGAAAGCCGACGTTACGGCGATCGTGTTTGAAGGGGATGATCCATCCGTTTCGAAGCACATTACCTACGCGGAGCTCTATTCCCACGTCTGCCGCTTTGCGAACGTGCTGAAAGAACAGGGCGTCAAGAAGGGCGATCGGGTTACGATTTACATGCCGATGATCCCGGAGGCCGCCTACGCGATGCTTGCCTGCGCGCGGATCGGGGCAGTTCACTCCATCGTTTTCGGCGGCTTCTCGCCTGATTCACTCGCCGGCAGGATCGAGGATTGTGGCTCAACCTGCATCATCACCGCTGACGAAGGCGTTCGCGGCGGGAAACCCATACCGCTCAAAGTGAATGTCGACGCCTCGCTCGACCGGCTCGGCGCAAACTCCCCGGTGAAATCCGTCATCGTCGTGAAACGTACGGGCGGCAAAGTGGCCATGACCGCAGGCCGCGACCATTGGTATGAAGAGCTGGCGAAAACCGTGTCCGACGATTGCGAGCCGGAAGAGATGAGCGCGGAGGACCCGCTGTTCATTCTCTATACCTCCGGCTCCACGGGCAAACCGAAAGGCGTGCTGCACACCACGGGCGGCTATCTCGTCTGGGCGTCGATGACCCACGAGATCGTTTTCGACTACAAGCCAGGCGAAGTCTTCTGGTGCACCGCCGATATCGGCTGGGTCACTGGCCACTCCTACGTCGTCTATGGCCCGCTGGCGAACGGCGCGACCACGTTGATGTTCGAGGGCATTCCCACCTGGCCCGACGCCTCTCGCTTCTGGAAGACGGTGGACAAGCACAAGGTGTCGATTTTCTACACCGCGCCGACCGCGCTGCGCTCGCTCATGGGCGCAGGCGATGAATTCGTCACAAGCTCATCGCGCAAATCCCTTCGCCTGATCGGGTCGGTGGGCGAACCCATCAACCCGGAGGCGTGGGAATGGTATTACCGCGTCGTCGGCGAGACACGCTGCCCCATTGTCGACACGTGGTGGCAGACGGAAACCGGCGCCACGCTGATGACGCCCCTGCCCGGCGCCCACGCGCTGAAGCCCGGATCGGCCGCGAAGCCGTTCTTCTCGATCCGCCCCGAGCTGGTCGACGACAAGGGAACAGTTCTCGAAGGCGCAGCTGCGGGCAACCTGTGCATCCTCGACTCGTGGCCCGGCCAGATGCGCACGGTCTATGGCGATCACCAGCGCTTCGTGGATACTTATTTCCGCACCTACCCCGGCAAATACTTCACCGGCGACGGCTGCCGCCGGGATGAGGACGGATATTACTGGATCACCGGCCGAGTCGATGACGTCATCAACGTCTCCGGCCACCGCCTCGGCACAGCTGAAGTCGAGAGCGCGCTCGTTGCGCACCCGAAAGTGGCTGAAGCCGCCGTCGTGGGCTATCCGCACCCAATCAAGGGTCAGGGCATCTATGCATATGTTTCATTGATGGCGGGCGATGCGCCGTCCGACGAACTCAAGAAGGAACTCGTTGCACATGTGCGCAAGGAAATCGGCCCTATTGCCTCCCCGGATGTGATACAGTTTGCACCGGGCTTGCCGAAAACGCGCTCCGGCAAAATCATGCGTCGCATCCTGCGCAAGATCGCGGAGAACGACTTCTCCAACCTGGGCGACACTTCGACACTGGCGGATCCGGCTGTTGTCGACGACCTCGTTAAGAACCGGGCTAACAAATAGCGCTATCGGAAACAGCTTGGCGCGTGAAACTGGCATACTGGTGGACTGGCACGACACGCGGGGCTTTGGATTTATCCAGCGCCCTGCGGGTGGGAAAATCTATGTCCACATGAAGTCGATCGGCAAAAGCGTGGAAAGGCCGAAGGTTGGCGACAGTCTTTCCTACGAGATCGGCAAGGGAATGGGCGGACGGCCCGCGGCGATCAACGTGCATAACCAAGGAACGCCGGCGCGGCAGCCAGCCCAGGCTCCAGCACCTGCTCCAGACATTTCGAACAAGCCGGCGCGCGCCCGGGGTGAACCCGGACTGATGAGCATCTCGATCCGCGTGGCCGCCGCCGCCGTTATCCTCGTGCTTCTTGCAAACAACATCATGCTGGAGCGCTTCCCGGTATGGGTTGGCGTGCTCTACCTGATTGCTGGTATTGCCTCGTTTGTCTTCTACCAGTCAGACAAGCGTGCGGCGGCGCGCCGGGAGTGGCGGGAACCTGAACGCCGGTTGCACCTGCTGGACCTGACATTCGGCATTATCGGCGGCCTGCTGGCCCAGCATGTCCTGCGGCACAAGACGTACAAGCCGGGCTTCGTCACCGTGACAGCGTTGATCACCGCGCTGCATGTGCTGACGCTGGGGCTGATCATGTTTGGCGTTTACGCGCCGGGCTCGGTCGGCGACTTCTTCCGACAGTTCTTCCGGGGCTAGGTCGCCGTCAGACCGCGATATCGAACTCATCGAGATCGAAATCGCCGTCGTCCACACCGACCGCAACTTCGCCGCTGCTGGGCTTGGCGTAACGGGCGATCGCCTCGAACAGGATCTCGCGCACGATTGGCTTGGCGACGTGATCGTCAGCGCCTGCCTCTTTGGCCTCCAGCACGTGCTCGTCCGTCGCGTTGGCGGAAACAGCCAGCATTGGCGTTGCAGGACGTCCGTTGTCACGCTCCCACGCGCGGATGGCGCGCAAGGCGGCAAGACCACCCATGATCGGCATCTGCAGGTCCATAAGGACAAGATCGAAACGACTGGCTGAGAATTTCTCGACCGCTTCCCTGCCGTTCTCGGCGAAGGTAATGTGTAGGCCGGATTGCGCGAGCAACAGCTCTATGACGCGACGGTTCATCGGATTGTCTTCGGCCACCAGCAGGCGAAGGTTTTCGATCTTCGTTTCCGCATCGAAGTCCTCGACGGCCACAGCCGTCATAGCGCCCAACGCCGCGATACGATCGCGCGAGATCGGGCACACGACTTCGAACGTCGAGCCTTCACCCT
>JAUYSA010000451.1 GCA_030696545.1 Hyphomonadaceae bacterium | reverse complement strand
TCACCTTCCTGCCGATGGTCGAGCAGCTGGTGGAGAAATGTCCAACGGTTCGCCGCTGGGTGTTGATGACGGACGGGGCGCATATGCCGGCTTCGGGCATTCCCGGGCTTCAGGCTTATGAAATGTTCATCGCCGGCAAGTCGCGCGATGTGACGTGGGGCGATTTCGACGAGCGAACGGCGGCGGGGCTTTGCTACACGTCGGGCACGACCGGCAATCCGAAGGGCGTCCTGTATTCGCACCGATCGAACATTCTGCACTCGCTGTTCTCGCTGCAGAGAGACTCGCTGGGCTTTTCGGTTGACGACGTGATCATGCCGATCGTCCCGCTGTTCCATGCCAACGCATGGGGCATCACCTTCTCAGCGCCCTCAGTGGGCGCGAAGCTGGTCATGCCGGGGCCGAAGATGGATGGGGCTTCGGTTTATGAGATGATGGAGACGGAAAAAGTCACCTTCTCCGCGGCTGTTCCGACCGTCTGGCTGATGCTGAAGCAATATCTGGAACAGACGGGCAAGAAGCTGCCGCATCTCAACCGCATCGTGGTTGCGGGTTCGGCAGTGCCGGAGGCGATCCTGCGTTCGTACGAAGACGATTACGGCGTTCAGGTTTTCCATGCCTGGGGAATGACCGAGATGAGTCCGCTGGGTTCGATGGGCGCGACGACGCCGGAATTCCGCGAACTTGGCGCCGAGCACGTGCAGAAGAACAAGCTGAAGCAGGGCCGCCCCTCCTTCGGCGTCGAGATGAAGATCGTCGACGACGAGGGCAATGACCTGCCGCGCGACGGCAAGACGACGGGGCATCTGGTGGTGCGCGGCCCGGGGATTGCGGGTGCGTACTTCAAGAATGCGGGCGGGAACATCCTCGACAAGAACGGCTATTTCGACACTGGCGACGTCGCGCACATGTGCCCGCTTGGCTACATGCAGATCACTGACCGCGCCAAGGATGTGATCAAGTCTGGCGGCGAGTGGATTTCGTCGATCGACATCGAGAATATCGCGGTGGGGCATCCGGCCGTGGGCAACGCGGCTGCGATTGGCCTGGCGCATCCGAAATGGGACGAGCGCCCCCTGCTCGTCATCGAGCTGAAGCCCGGCCAGAGCGCGACGCGGGAGGATGTTCTCGGCTTCCTGCATGGCAAGATCGCCAAGTGGTGGATGCCCGACGACGTGGCGTTCGTGGAGAAGATCCCGCTGGGCGCCACCGGCAAGCTCAACAAGTTGCAACTTCGCAAGTCGTTCCAGGGTCATGTGTGGCCGGACACGCAGCCCCCGGCGCGATAGCCTCTCGACTGTCGCTTTCCAAAAAAATGCCGCTGCGGACTTGTCCGCAGCGGCAGTTGTCATGGTCGGCCCCCACAGGAGGAGGAGAGCGAGAGCAAGAACCATGGTCTCGAGGTCGATGTTGTGATCGTGCACGTCCCGGTGGCGGCCGGTAGTTATTTACGGTTTCAGCGTTGTTACGCGCCGTTACAGCCTAGGACTGCCCTCCAGGTTTCCGGCGAAACATCTGACGCAGGCTGGAAAAATCGTGACCGATGCGCGTGAAGGACAGCCACGCGCCAGTGGCGCAGGCGAGCGTTACAGCGGCGAGCAGAATGATGACGAGAATGTCCCACACCGGACGGTCGCGCATGAAGGCGAAGTCGAGGCTGTGCAAACCCGATTCAAACCAGCGATAACGCTGGCTCGTGCCATCCGCTAGCTGTCGGAGTTCGCCGGTGGCGTGGTCGATATAGACTTTGGTGGCCTCGGGGTCGGTCAGCGAGACCCGGTACACGGGCAGATCGACCTGCCGCTTGTGGCTGTAATAAAAATCGTCTTCCTGCGTCAGCACTTCGAGTTTGCCGGAGGCCAAGAGGCCACCCTGCCCTTCGAGGCCCGCCTGGAGATCAGACTCGGTGAGCGGCGCTGCGCCGTCGAGACCGAAGCGGGTTTCGGCGCCGTTGCGGGACTGCGTGATGAGATAAGGTTTGCCGAGAAGCGGGGCGGACCGGATCGAAACGACGTCGGCGGACGGATGTGCTTTCACTTGTTGCAGCGCGGTCTGCACGTCAGCCAACTTGATCTGGCCCTGGACATCGCCACGGCTGATCACGCCCTCGCTTTCGAGCAGGCCCCAAGGTGACATCGTCATTAGGCCGCTGAACGTCCACGTCAGGACGAGAATGCCGGCGAACGTTCCGAAGACGTGGTGGAACATCCACATGGGCCGTTTGTACGGCCACCATTTTCCGGAGCGGCCGCGCAAGCGCGCAAAGCCGATCACCATGCCAGTGACGACGAGGAAGCAGCCGATGGCTGAGGACCAGATCACCACCTCCGTCCATAGAGGTCCATTCTCGCGGAGGATGAGGGGGTAAAGCCAGTGTGGAATGGCGCCGAGCCAGTTCCAGAAACGCTCGTGTCCATTGGCGTCCTGCACGACCTCGCCGTTCGAGCCGTTGATATAGACCCATGAGGCGCCAGGATCATCGAAGACCGCACGCCACAAGGGTTGCGAGCGCCTTGCGGGCTGGACTGACCATTGGTCAATCTTCAGCGTGGCGAGTTCGGCGATCTTGCCGTTGATGCCGTTGCCTGCGGCGTAGGTTTCGGCGACCTGGCGCACTTGCGCTTCCGGCAGGACGCCCACCTCTTCGCCGGATACGAGGTTGTAAGCCTTGGCGCCATCGCGGCCCGCCGTTCTGAGGACGGGCGCGCCATTCAGCATTTCAATGCGGTAAAATATCGCCGTTGTTTCGCCATCGAGCTCCAGTGTCGCGCAGCATTGCGTGAGATCGAGCGCTTCAAGCCCAGCCTGACGTTCTTCCAGCGTCGTAGCGGGATAGCCCTGGTACATCATGACGAAGCCGGAGAGGCACCAGACCGTCATGATGACGCCCAGCACCACGCCGACATAGCGATGCACGACGATGATGGATTTGAGGATCATGTTCATCGCCGCCAACACGCCGTCTCCGGAAGGACCGCCCGACCGGAGACAGCGTCTTCACATATCTAGAAGCCGTAGCTGTAGGAGATGTGCAGCGTACGCGGCACGCCCAGCGTTCCGACTTGGAAGCGCTGGCTGGTGAGCGTTCCGTCGACCAGCGCGGAGCCGAGCGCGGTGCGATATTCCTCATCCAACAGGTTCTCCACGCGCGCCGTCAGCTTGTGCTTCTGATCGGTGTCGAGGAAGACGTGCGCGGCGAGGTCGGCGACAACGTAATCGCCGTATTCGAGCCTGCCAAAGCCAGCGACCGTGTTCTCCAGCTTGCCGACCCAGAGAACGTTGGCGTCAACGCCCCAGCTTCCGGATTCCGGCTCGTAGGATGCGCCGACCTTGCCGTAGCTGCGGGGAACGCGCACGAGCTGCGCGCCGCCTTCGACGTTGGATTTGGCATCGGTGTAGCTGGCGATGGCGGTGAACCCGTTGCGGAGGTCGGCCGTGCCCGACAGTTCGAAGCCGCGTACTTCCACGGTTCCGGGTAGGTTGATGTAGAGGCCTTCGTTGAAGTAGCTCGGGTCCAGATCGGGATAGAGGGTTGCGCAATCCGTGGCGGGATCGGAGGGGTCGCAATCGGCGAACTGGATGCGATTGTCGATGTCGCGCGTGAAGTATGTTGCCTGCCATGCGAAGAAGGGGCCTGCGCCGAACTCGCCGCCGAGGCCGATGTTGAAGTTCTCGGCTTCTTCAGCCTCGACGTTAGGGTTGCCGAGCGTCGAGAACGGGTCGATCGCGTAGAGCTGTTCGGCGGTCGGCAGCAGGAAGCTGGTGCCAGCGTTGGCCTGCGCGTAGAGGCCCGGCGTAAAGTCATAACGCGCCGACGCGTTCCAGATCGTCTTGCTGGAGCCGCTGGTTTCGTTGTGACGGACGCCAACTGCGAAGCTGGCGTTTTCGATCAACTCGTCGGAACGGACCTGGCCGAAGAAGGCATTCACTTCCTCTTCCTGCTCGGCGATGAGCAGCACGTCGTCCTTGCCGGAATACTGCTGGAAGTCGTAGCCGACGACATACTCGAACGGGCCGCCCGGCGTGAGCTTGGCGAGGGCGTTGATGCCCTTGTCCTCGAAGCCCCAGTAGGTGTTGAGGTCGGAGATGGTCTGGCCGGTGATCACGCCGGTGCCGGGCTGCACTGTGTTGCGGATCGTGGTGTAGGTTGAATCCCAATCGTGCCAGTAGCCTTTGACGAGGAGCTGCGCCCACTCGGTCGCCTGGAAGTCGACGCCGAGGCTGGCAATGTCTTCGTCGCGCTCGTTCTTCGAGAAGGCGACCAGTGTCGCGTTGGGGTTGTCGAGGCGCGCGTCGGTGTGCTGATAGCGCGCGTCGATGGCGAGATTTTCCGTCAGCTCGATGCGGTATTTGCCGCCGGCTGACCAGATGTCGTAGCTGCGATCGGTGTCCGACGAGCTTGGCTGACGGGCATCGTACAGGTCGTGGCCGTTTGACTTGTCCTGCGAGGCGTAAACCACGTAGTTGCCCGGTCCGGCCTTGCCGCGAGCATAGCCATCGACGTGGATGCTGTCGTTGGTATCGCCGCCGACAGTGACGAGGCCGTTGAAGTCATCGGTGTAGCCGCGCGTCACCATGTTGATGACGCCAGCGGCTGCCTGAGTTCCATAGAACAGGCCCTGCCCGCCTTTCAGCACTTCGATACGTTCGATCATGCTGGCCGGAAGCGTGTCGCTCATCGTGCCGGAATAGAGGCGGTTGTTGATGCGAACTCCGTCGACCAGGAGCAGCATGTCCTGGGTGCGCGAGCCCTGCAGCGAAATGTCCATATAGGCGAACGGGCCGCCGCGTGGCGCGACGAACAGGCCAGGCACTTTCATCTGAAGGGCCTGCTGAGCGTCCACGAAACCCTGGTTGCGGATTTCCGCTGAGGTCACGACCTCCAGATCGGAGCCGTATTTCTCGAGTTCCTGCGGGAGGGTTTCCTCGATGGTCTGGCCAACGATCGTGACGACGTCACGGCTGGTTTCAGCAGCCGGCCCTGCCTGGGCCAAGGCTGCAGGGGCGGCCACGCACAGCACCATGGCGCTGGCAGTTCTGATCAGCAGTCCACGGTAGTTGATAAGACGCGACATAGGCTTCCTTCCCCTTGCTCCCGAGCGCTTCCGTTGCGCATCCGAGTCAGGTCCTGATTAGGGGGAAGGGTTCGGCGACGTCAGTGAATAACGGTTACAGTCGATTTTGAAGGGATTTTTGTGCGCGTTACATGCCGCAAGATGCGCAAAGCCGGCCAGTCTGCGAACGTTACACAGGGCTACACGCGCTGGATCGCCACGTAACAGAGAGGCCGGGCGCAATCTGGCCGGCCTCAAAGCGACGTGATGTCGTCACAAGATTCCCGAATGCCTGCGACACGCCATTCAGGCGCGAGATTATTGCTTCTTAATTGCCTCAAGCTGCGCCATCGACAGTTGTTCGGTGGTGTAGCCTTTCTTCGAGGCTGCGGCCTGAACCGCTGGGGCCACACGGGCTTCCGTCGAACCTGGGCCTATGAGTTTCGATGTATCGATTGCAGCCAACACCGACGCAGGCGACACGCCCTCAACGGCGATCGCCGTTTCTGATGTGGCGCCAACAGATGAAGCCATGGCCGTGCCTGATGGCTGGTTAGCGGTGACAGTTTCGGGCTTGGCGCCGACCAGCTTGGACGTATCCACGGCGCCGAGAGCCTGCGCTGCAGAAATGCCGCCGAGCGTCACCATCCCCTGGTTCTGGGGAGCAGGACCGGCGACTTCGCGAGGTACTCCACTCGCACAAGCGGCCATAGCCAAAGCCAGCAGCGAAACCGACAGAATTTTCGTCATCACGCATTCCTTCTCTTGCGAGAGAAAGACGCGACATCGCCTGTCGTTCCCGGAAATCCGCCAACGCACAAATGCCCTATCGATGCTCAACGCCCGGCTTTGCAGGGCGGCGCCAACTAGCGTCAGAAGCTGGCAAGACGAGAAGAGCCAATAGCCCTACGCCTGCATCTTGTTTCAGGGGGCATTCCTGCCCGGCTCGTATTTCCTGATCTCGTGGCGGCCGACGACCATGTGGTGAACCTCGTCCGGACCATCGGCAAAACGCAGGTGGCGTACGTCTGCGTAAAGTTCCGCGAGCGGCGTCCATTGCGAGATGCCGGTCGCGCCGTGGACCTGGATGGCCTCGTCGATGATGCGGCAGGTGATTTCAGGGATCATGGATTTAACCATCGAGACCCAGACGCGGGCTTCCTTATTGCCGAGTACGTCCATTGCCTTGGCCGCCTTCAGAACCATGAGGCGCATCTGTTCGATATCGTAGCGCGCGCGTGAGACGACTTCCGGATTCTTGCCGAGCTTGATTAGCGGTTGGCCGAAGGCTTCGCGCGAGAGGCCGCGCTGGATCATCATTTCGAGTGCTGCTTCCGCCTTGCCGATGGTGCGCATGCAATGGTGGATGCGACCCGGCCCAAGGCGGACCTGGCTGATCTCGAAGCCGCGCCCCTCGCCAAGCAGGATATTTTCCTTCGGCACGCGGACATTCGTGAACTTGATGTGCATGTGGCCGCGCGGGGCGTGGTCGGCGCCGAAGACGTGCATCGGGCCGAGCACCTTCACGCCGGGCGTGTCCATGGGCACGAGGATCTGCGACTGCTGCAGGTGGGTCGGGGCGTCCGGGCTCGTCTTGACCATGGTGATCATGATCTTGCAGCGCGGATCGCCCGCGTTCGAGATGTAGAACTTCTCTCCGTTGATGACCCACTCATCACCCTCCAGCACTGCGCTGGTGGAGATGTTCTTGGCGTCCGACGAGGCGACATTCGGTTCTGTCATCGCGTAGGCGGAGCGGATTTCGCCGTTGAGGAGCGGCTCGAGCCACTGCTTCTTCTGCGCAGGCGTGCCGACGCGCTCGAGCACTTCCATGTTGCCTGTGTCCGGCGCCGAGCAGTTCAGCGTCTCGGACGCCAGCGGCTGCTTGCCGAGTTCGGCGGCAATATAGGCGTAATCGAGGTTGGACAGGCCTTCGCCTGTTTCGGCGTTAGGCAAGAAGAAGTTCCACAGCCCAGCGGCCTTGGCTTTCTTCTTTGCGCCATCAAGCAGTTCAAGCTGGCGCGGGTGCCAGCTCCAGCGGTCGGTCTTGGCGTGATCGAGCTCTTCAAACTCTTCATGGATCGGCGCGACGTTCTCGACGATATGGCGTTTGACCGCCTCGAAAAGGGGACGCCCCTTTTCAGACATACGGAGATCGTTGAGTTCGTTGGCACGTTCAGCGTCGGTCACGCTCAGCTCCCATGATTAAGAGAGTGAGTGTAGCTGTGACCTTTCACTCCCCACAATGTCCCTCCCAAATCTTCGTTTGCGTGCGCGCGAAGCGGCGGGCCGCTGCCGTGACAACCTGAATGCGCCGCCAGCCGGGTCATTCCATGCCCCTCGACGATCGATCCAGGGGAAAGTCTGGGCTGTTCAGGCTTTGCACTGCATTTTGTCGCCCCTCCGCTCGCCTCACCCCAATGTGACGGCCAAGGGTCCGTCAGTGCGGCACGTGTGACTTGCAAAACTGCCCCAGCGGCAGAACTGATCGGGTTGCCGGTAACGGACGCGTGTTGTTTCGCCCGGCAGGCGCTTGGACGGCCTTTCGGGGACTTGCGAAGGAAACGTCACAGACACCTCGTTCTGCAGCCCAGGCTACAGAGCGGCAGAAGATCTACCGATGATCCACATCGGAGACAGAGGGAGGATAAGAGACGATGTCGATATCAAATCGGCGCGCAGGCATTCTATCGCATATCGTCGGCCTTGCGCCTCGCAGCGCGCTGGCCGCCGCCTCGGCCTCAGCCTTGGCGATGTGCTGGAGCGCAACTGCGCAGGAAAGCCCAAGTTACTCGGCCGCACAGGCAGCCGCGGGCAAGACGACCTACGAACGTCAATGCGTCGCCTGCCATGGCCAAGGTCTCGATGACGGCGAATTCGGCCCTATGCTGCGGGGTGACGAATTCCTGCTGCGCTGGGCCGGCAAGAGCGTCGAAGAATTCTTTCACTACGTCTCCGACACGATGCCGACGGCGCAGCCCGGCTCCTTGTCCGAGGAGGAATACCTCAACGTCATCGCCTACCTCCTGGCGCGTAACACCATCTCTGCCGGAACGCCGCTGACCCCGGTTTCGCAGAAAACCATGACCATGCCGTCGACGACGGCCAACACCGGCATGATCGCAGCCGGC